>NZ_JAQWYD010000008.1:0-18013 GCF_029254145.1 Lentibacter sp. | reverse complement strand
TGGGGCGGGTGTGCTCTGTGTAATCACCCATGTTGACGGCCCGTCTTATCGTCCGCTCGGCGCAATGATGGCCGTTCTTGAAGACGGACGGCGCATCGGCACGCTCTCCTCTGGCTGTGTCGAAGCCGATATTGCGCTTCATGCTGCCAAGGCGCTGGACATGAGTACACCTTATACCGTGCGCTACGGGAAGGGCTCGCCTTTTGCAGACATCGTGCTTCCCTGTGGTGGCGGGCTTGAGATTATGCTTTTGCCACACCCTGATGTCGCCGTGCTGAACACGCTTCTGAGCCATCATGTGGCGCGACAGGCCTGTGTCTTGGAAGTGGACCAGCGCAGCGGAACTTTATGTGCTGTGACCCAAGGGGCGACAGGCTGGACGGGGGATGTATTCAGCATCGCAATTGACCCTGAAATTCGCTTTTTCATTTTTGGGAAAGGGCCAGAGACAGCGACATTTGCGGGGCTGGTACAGGCGGCAGGCTATCCAAACCTTGTTCTGTCTCCTGACGCCGAAACACTTGACGCCGTGGCTGCGGCAGGCTGCACCACCCGACATTTGACCCATGCGCATTGTCCCGCAGGCCTCGGCATTGACGGGCGCAGCGCCGTTGTTTTGTTTTTCCATGATCACGAATGGGAGCCCCCTATTTTGGCAGAGGCTTTGACAACAGACGCGTTTTATGTGGGCGCCCAAGGTAGCATGCGAGCGGCCGAGATGCGGCGAATGGAGCTCGTGCGACTCGGGGTTTCTGACGGCGCCATAGCAGAGTTGCGCGGGCCTATCGGGCTTGTGCCTTCGGTGCGGGATGCGCGCAAACTTGCGGTGAGTGTCTTGGCAGAGGTTTTAAGCGTCTAGGGATTGCGCTTTGGCTTCGCCAAAGCGCCCCGCTGGGGGACTTTGTCCCCCAGACCCCCTAGGATATTTCCAGAAAGAAAAAGAGCTGGGTCCGTTTCTAGCCTAGGTTCCACAGAAGGTTTTATAGGGACCAAAGTTATCAGGAGCAGCTAGGCTGTAGCTCTCGGCATTTGGTTGCTCTGTGAAAGGCGTTTGCAGGACTTTGAGGAGCGTCTCAAACGGAGCCATATCGCCCGCTTCTGCCGCTTGGAGCGCCCCTTCGACTTTATGATTGCGCGGGGTGTAGAGCGGATTGGTTGCGTTCATCTCAGCGGCGCGGGCCTGAGGCGTTTGGGCCTCTTCGCCGATCCGTACGGAATAGGCGGCGAGCCAGCCATCAAGTTCTTTGCTCGGATCATCATACAGAGCGCGCAGGGGAGATGTGTTGCCTAGAACAACCTCCGCGAGGGCGCGGAAGGCTTGCGTATAGTCGACATTCTGGCCCTGCATTGTCATCAGAAAACCGTTTGCGAGCGCGAGATCGCCTTCTTTTTCCTGCGAGAGGCCAAGCTTTTGGCGCACACCCGCTAGCCATGCAGCTTGATAAAGCGTGGGGAAATTATTGATCACCGCCGTCGCCTCTGCGATGGCCTTGTCATCATCTGCGTTGATCAGGCCAAGGAGGCATTCGGCAAGGCGGGCGAGGTTCCATGCGGCCATGTTGGGCTGATTCCCGTAAGCGTAGCGGCCTTGTTGGTCAATGGAAGAGAAGCTCGCCTTCGGGCTGTAGCTGTCGAGGAAGGCACAGGGGCCATAGTCAATCGTTTCGCCAGAAATGGTCATGTTGTCGGTGTTCATCACGCCGTGCACAAAGCCGATATTGACCCATTGCGCGACAAGGCTCGCCTGCCGCTCGGCAACGCGCCTCAGGAAGCTGAGGTAGCGGCCTTCGCGCCCCACAAGATCGGGATCATGGCGCGCTATGGCGTAATCCGCGAGCTTTTGCAGCATCTCAGTGTCGCCGCGTGCCGCAAAAAACTGAAAGCTGCCGACCCTCAGGTGAGAGCTTGCAACGCGCGCCAACACCGCACCGTCCTTGGCGCCTGTTTCACGATGGATTTTCTCCCCCGTTGTGACTGCGGCCAAGGCGCGGGTTGTGGGGACGCCTAGGGCATGCATGGCCTCACCGATGAGGTATTCGCGCAGGACGGGACCGAGCGCGGCCTTGCCATCGCCACCACGGGAAAAGGGCGTGCGGCCCGACCCCTTGAGGTGAAGATCACGACGGTTTCCAAAACGGTCGATCAGCTCGCCCAGTAGCAGCGCACGGCCATCTCCGAGCTGGGGCGAGAAGCCGCCAAACTGGTGGCCTGCATAGGCCATGGCCAAGGGAGCCGCGCCTGTGGGCGCACGCATGCCTGTGAACACAAGCGCGCCCGCTTCACCTGCGAGCGCATCTGCATCAAGGCCAAGCTCTTCGGCCAGCGCCACATTGAGCTTAAGCATTTGCGGCGCGGGAACTTTATCGCCCTGCCACTGAGCATAGGCGCCAGACAGCTCGCGGTGATAGCTATTGTCAAAGGCAAAATCGGGGAGTTTGGTCATGATGCGCGCGTCCTCATTGGGCCTTGCCAATGTAGGCCAAAGCGAGCGGGGATCAACCTTTGGCGCAGCGAGAGTTCAGCGCATCACGAAAGGGTCGGGAATCGGCTCGTCCGATGTCCGAAGCCAGACCGCTTTTGTCCGCGTATAATCCAGCGCCGCTGCAAGTCCGCCCTCGCGTCCATGCCCGCTGAGGCCGTGGCCACCAAAAGGCGCGATGGGGCTAACGGCGCGGTAAGTGTTGACCCAGACAATACCTGCCCGAATGCCACGGATCATCCGATGGGCGCGCGTGAGGCTGTTTGTAAAGACGCCAGAGGCAAGGCCAAACGCTGTATCATTGGCGATATCGAGCGCTTCGGCCTCGGACTCAAAGCTGACGGCAGACAGAACGGGACCGAAGAACTCTTCGGTCAGGCAAGGCGCATCTGGCGCGGCGGAACAATCAAGAATGGTGGGCAGGAAGTAGTGCCCTGCCCCTTCCAAGCGCGTGCCGCCTGTTATGAGCGTCGCGCCTGCCGCGAGAGAACGGGCGATAATATCTTCAGCGCGCGCAACTTGGGCAGCTGTACAAAGAGGGCCAACTTCTGTGGCCATATCATCGGGTGCGCCGATGATGACAGCCTCGGCCTTGGCCTTTAGCTTCGTAAGGAACGCCTCTTTGACGCTTGCGGCCACAACAAGCCGCGAGCCCGCGACGCAGCTCTGTCCAGACGCGGCGAAAATACCAGAAACTTGCGCGTTGGCTGCGCTCTCCAGATCAGCATCCTCAAAGACAATAAAGGGCGACTTGCCACCCAGCTCGAGCGAAGTGGAGGCGAGATTTTCAGCCGAGCCGCGCACGATATGGCGGGCTGTATCGGGGCCGCCTGTGAAAGCAATATGCGCCACTTTCGGATGGCTGGTCAGGACCGCCCCGCAGCGCGGACCAAAGCCTGTGAGCACATTGACCACGCCTGCTGGAAAGCCCGCTTCCTGCACCAACCGCGCAAAAGCAAGCAAGGGCGCAGGGCCTTCCTCAGACGCTTTGAGAACCACTGTGCACCCTGCCGCCAAAGCGGGGCCAAGCTTGACTGCCGCAAGGAAGAGCTGCGAATTCCAAGGAACTATAGCCGCAACCACGCCAACAGGCTCCCGCCTCAGCCAGACTTCCATGTCGGGCTTATCGATCGGCAGATGCGCGCCTTCGATCTTGTCGGCAAGGCCAGCGTAATAGCGGTAATATTCGGCGACATAGGCAATCTGGGCCGAGGTTTCGCGGATGATCTTGCCCGTATCGCGCGTCTCCAGGCGGGCCAGCTCGCTAGCGTTTTCGGCCACAAGATCGGCCAGACGATAGAGCAGCTTACCGCGCGCTGTGGCCGTCATGTTAGCCCATTCAGGAGCAAGAAACGCCGCGTGCGCCGCCTCAACCGCTGCGTTTACATCGGCCTCACGGGCCTCAGGCATAAGCGCCCAAGCTGTGCCTGTGGCAGGATCGAGGCTCTCAAACTTGGCGCTCGCTTTGGAGAAGTCGCCACCGATATATTGCTCAAACTCTTGCATTTTATCTCCCTAGGCGAAGGCAGGCATGACATCGTTTATGAAGCGCTCAAGGCTGGCGCGTTTGCGCTCAAAGCTCATTCCTGAGTCAATCCAGAGCGAATATTCGTCATAGCCCATGTCCTGATATGTTTTGATCCGTGCGATAGCATCATCAGCTGTGGCGATCACATTGTCACGCAGCATAGCCTCTGGTGTATAAAACGGGTGTGATGCGATTTCTGCGTCCGAGAGCGGCGCAATCAGCCCTTGGCTGACGGGGCGCTCGTTTTTAAACCATGCGCCGAAGTAGCAATAGAAGCGGTTGATTTCTTCTGCAGCTTGGCGCGCGTCTTCGGCGCTTTCGGCGATGTAAGTATGGTTCAACAGCATAATCTCGGGGCGCGGAATGTCAGGAAATTTGGCGCAAGCGGCATTGAACGTTTCCATCAGTTTGGTCACTTCTTCATCGCCCTGCCAGAGCGGTGTCACTTGCACATGACAGCCTTGCGAGACGGCGAACTCGTGACTGTTCGGGTCACGCGCCGCGATCCAAACGGGCGGGCCGCCCTCCTGAACAGGCTTGGGCGAAGACGTTGTCGACGGGAAGCTGTGAAACTCGCCCTCCTGGGCATAATCTCCGTCCCAGAGTGCTTTGATTGCAGGAACAAGAGCGCGCATGCGCTGGCCTGCTTCCCAAGCGTCCATCCCGGGCATGATGCGTTCGTATTCGTAATTATACGCGCCGCGCGCGATACCAAGATCAATGCGGCCCTCCGTGATCAGATCCGCCATCGCGGCTTCGCCTGCAAGGGCGATTGGATGCCAGAAAGGGGCGATGATTGTCCCTGTGCCGAGGCGAACATTTTTTGTCTGGCGCGCAACATCGATCAGGCTCAGGAACGGGTTGGGCGCGATTGTGAAATCCATCCCATGATGCTCGCCAGTCCAGACCGCATGCATGCCGCCCTCATCAGCCATCTTCGCCAGCGTCAGAAAATCTTGATAAAGCTGGCGCTGGTCCTGATCGGGACTGACGCGCTCCATATGCACAAAGAGAGAAAACCGCATGAGGCTTACCTTTCGTAAGAAACGGGGCGGATTTTGCCGCTGGTTTGATTGCCAAAATAGACGCCGTAGTTGCCAAGCTTGTTCTCGGCGGCAAAGCGCGTGAGCATGGTGCGCATGACACCGTCGGTGACAGAGGCGAGCGCCTCTTCGGTCAGGGGGACAAAGCGCCCCAGAGTAGGCGCGCCCTCTTCGGTCTGACAGAGAAACGCGATGTGTTGGCGTTTTGCGGCATCGTCTTCAAAGACCGAATACACAAATCCCGGCTCCGCCGTGAGACCTGTGGTGGCGAGGAGCTTTTGCAGCGTCTCAGACGCACCGTGTTCTTTTACAGTGCTTTCGGGGAGCGCCAATCCGCCCTCGCCATTTTCGACCAGAAGCACCTGCCCGTCTCGCTCGATAAGTGCTGACACAGTGAGGCCGATGTGTGGCTCAAGCGCTTCGGCGGCTGTGGAGGGCGTTACATAAGCACCGCGCGCATAGCCGAGGCCAGCTGTTGCTGAACTATCAAACGCCTCCACACGACCAATCAGGACCGCATGGTCACCCGCCTCGACGATCTGGTGCATGGAGCAGTCAAACCACGCCGAGACGCCCTCAAACACCGGTGCGCCATGCGGACCATTTTGCCAAGTTACGCTTGCGAAGCGGTCATCAACAGGACGGGCGAATGTGTTGGACACATCAACCTGCGTTTCGGCCAGAATGTTGACTGCGAAACCTGTGGCCTTGGTCATATTTTCGTAGTTGCTTGAGCTATTGGCGATGCAGACCAGCACAAGAGGCGGATCAAGCGAAACAGAGGTAAAGGAATTGGCCGTAAAGCCAATAGGTGCGCCTGTTGCATCATGGCTGGTGACAACCGTGACGCCCGTGGTGAAGGCGCCAAAAGCGGAGCGCAAAGCGCGCAGATCAAAGCCGCTCATGAGGCGACCTCGCGGGGGAAAGGCTGAAAGAGCCAGTTCGCCAAAGCATGATTGACCAGATTAGGCGCTGTGAGATGGGCCATATGGCGGTGTCCTTCGATTATTTTTGTCGTCCCGTTTTGGGCCGCCTCGGCAATGGCACGGGCCATGGCAGGGGTCGAGTTGCCATCGCCGCTGCCAGTCAGGGCGAGCAGCGGCGCTTGGATGTCGCCGATGCGATTGGCATAGGTTTCATCACCTATTGCAAAGGCGGTATAGGCAGTGGCGTAGCCCTCTGGCGAAACAGCGCGAAGCCAGCCTGCCGTTGCCTCACGTGCTGCGCGCTCGCTTGCCGCTCTCGTAAACCAGCGGTCCAGCGGGGCGGCACTATCGAGTTCGCCACGGCTAATCTCGGCAGCGCGCGCCTCAACGGCGGCGCGGGCCTCTGGGCCCCGGCGAAAGACAGGATTGAGCAGTGCGACACGGCTCACAAGATCGGGATATTCAACCGCTACTCCCCCTGTAATCAGCGCGCCCATCGAATGCCCCGCAAGATTGACCGGGCCAAGTGCAAGGGCCTCCAAAGCTTCTGCGGCCCACACGACAAAGTCTTCAAGAGCGCTGCCCTTTGGCAATGGGTCACTCCCGCCATGACCAGGCATATCAAGTGCGACGACATGATTGTGCTCGCTCAGTGTTTCGACTTGCGGGCCCCATGCGGCAGACTGAAGCCCAACCCCATGAATGAGCACCAAAGGCGCACCACGCCCGACGGAGTGAAACGCAACCTGAGCGCCCGACCTAGACAGCCGCAGGGTTGTCAGCGTCATGGCCGAGCTCCTTAAGGTCTTGATAACGGTCACCAATGCGGTGATGAGGCCTTCCCCCGATCGATGCGCCAAGCGCGATGACAATTTCATCGGCCGCGGGGGCATCTGCAATTGATGTCTGGATCGTGAGATAGTGCGAACGACGGCCGCCATCATTTTTATCCATCAGCGGAATCATAAGCGGCGCATTGGCTGGGCCGCGGGTGTTACAAAATGACAGGTAGGATTTTGCGCCGACGGCCTCTCGGAAGATATTGCCAAAGTGCAACGTGTGGATCAGTGCGGAGGCATGCTCGACCTCACCATCAAGACCGACGATCGCAGATTTTCCATAGCCCTCAACACGCTCGCCGCTGCCAGCCGCATCAAGAATCATATCAGTCAAAATCTGGCCGAGCCCTGGCGCGCAGTCACGAATGGCAGGGGAAAGATCCTCGACAAAACCCTGCCCCGCCCAAGGATTTTTAATAACAGCCATTGCAGCGATGAGCTTGAGCGGCGTCGCAGCCACTTTGCCGCCTTCTATAAGCGTGTTTTCAATATGCAAAAGCGTTTTTCTGATCTCTGCAGGCACAGGCATGTTCCTTTTGCTGTGGTGAGTCTTTCTGCAATATGGTATACCATCATACAAATTGTCAATTCCACTGTGAGGCTAAATAGGCCATGGGTCAGGACCGCGTGAAACTCGAACGGATTGAAGCTGTGCCTCAAACCCTGCGCGACATTGTGCAGGCTAAGATGCGTGACGCAATCATGGCGGGGCATTTTGCGCCTGGTGAGCGGCTGGTTGAGCGGCCCCTTTGCGAGCAGCTCGGCGTCAGCCGTACGGTCGTCCGCGAGACGATCCGCTACCTTGAGGCTGAGGGGCTTGTCGAAACGATCCCACACAAAGGGCCGATCGTCGCGTCGCTCAACTGGAGCCAAGCCAAGCAGATTTATGATATTCGCCGTCAGCTTGAGAGCGCGGCAGCGGAGGCCGCAGCAAAGGCAACTTCGCCTGCGTTTGACGCTGCCCTGCGCGCGGCTTTGGCAGAGCTTGGCATTGCTATGAAAGGCCAGGAGTGGAGCGCGATCTTTGTCGCAACAACCGCGTTTTATGAACTTATTTTTGCGCAAGCGGGGCATAGCATCGCTTGGGAAGTGGTACAGCGGCTCAACGGGCGGATCAGCCGTTTGCGCGCGCTCACGCTCTCAGCCAAAGACCGCTCCACCTCGGGCTTGGCTCATATGACAGCAATCGCTGACGCTGTCCTGAGCGAGGATGCACGCGGCGCACGCGAAGCCGTAAAAGCCCATATCAAGGAAGCGGCCAAGATCGCGCAGGCCGTTCTGGCAAAGGAGACGCATAATGACTGAAGCGTACTGGATCGCGCATGTGACCGTCACGGACCATGAGGCTTATAAGGGCTACCAGGCCGTCGCTCCTGAAGCGTTTGCCAAATATGGCGCCGTGTTTCTCGCCCGTGGCGGAAAAGCAGAGGCACTTGAGGGTGCTCCCTTTGAGCGCCATGTCGTCATTCGATTTGACAACTACGCGGCGGCACTAGAGTGCTATAACTCGCCAGAATACAGCGCCGCGCGAGCAAAGCGTAAAGGCGCATGTGAGGCGCAAATCGTGATTGTAGAAGGACTTGAGACAGCATGAGCAGTTTTGATGAAGACTTGTTTTTGAAAGGTCTGGAGCAACGCAAGGCCACATTGGGCGCAGACTATGTGGAGAAAAATCTCGCGGCATCCGACGACTTCACCCGTCCGTTCCAGGAAGCGATGACGGCTTGGTGCTGGGGCTTTGGCTGGGGCGATGATGTCATTGATGCAAAGACGCGCTCGATGATGAACCTTTCCATGATCGGCGCTTTGGGCAAGATGCACGAGTGGGAACTTCACTGTAAAGGCGCACTCAACAACGGTGTGAGCCGCGAAGAGATCCGCGCCATTATACATGTGATCGCGATTTATTGTGGCGTCCCACAGGGGCTTGAATGCTTCCGCGCTGCACGCAAGGTTTTTGAAGAGGCGGAACAAAGCGCATCGTAAGATTTGCGTAAGCTTCGTAAGGTTCGCGTAAGCTTCACTTGATTGAGGGCAGGAAACCAAACGGATTCCTGCCGCCATGACTGACCAACCTTCTACTCCTCAAAGCTTGCGCCGCCTGCGTGCGCAACTTGTCTTGCGCCCCTTAACGCTGCTGGGGAGCGTCGTCTTATTTGTACTTCTCGTGGACAATAACACCTTCTGGCGCATCGGTTCTGATGTCTTTTCGGGTCACCCCTTCGCTTTTGCGGGCATGGTGGCTGCGCTCTACTGTCTGACAGTTGCGGTGTTTTCGCCTTTTGCGCTGCCAGTCTTCGTCAAGCCGTTCAGCATCTTCATTCTGATTTTGAGCAGCGTGACAGGCTACTATATGGACACGCTCGGCGCGTTCATCGACCGTGAGATGATCCAGAATGTAATGGTCACCACAGTGACCGAGTCAAAGCACCTCATCACCATGGGCTTTTTGCTTCATGTCGCACTCTACGGGCTTTTGCCGTCAGCCATTATTTTTGCCATTCGGCTCAAACCACAGCCCAAGCTCATCGCCTTGGGCACACCGTTTCTGGCAGGCGCAATCTGCCTTTTGCTGACGCTTGGGCTGCTTGCAACCAACTTCAAAACATATGCTTCGGTGCTGCGTGTGCGGAAAGACTTTCTGGCGAGCTATCAACCTGGCGCGCCGATTGTGAGCACCTTTCGCTATGCGGCCATGATGAGCAAGACGCTCAACGTGGTTGCCGCCCCCCTGGGAGAAGACGCCATCAAAGGCGGCAGCTATGCCAGCGCGGCCAAGCCAGTGCTCACCCTGCTTGTCGTGGGCGAAACGGCGCGCGCACAGAACTTTGGACTCAACGGCTACAAGCGCGACACGACCCCCGAGCTGGCAAAACTGCCAATCGTGAACTTTGAGGAGGTCAGCAGCTGTGGCACATCTACGGCCGTTTCCTTGCCCTGCATGTTCTCAAAATTGCCGCGTAAGGACTACTCGTTTGAAAAAGGCAAAGCCCAGCAAAACCTTCTGGATGTGCTCGCTTATGCAGGTCTACACGTGGAATGGTGGGACAACAACACAGGCCATAAGGGCCTAGCAGACCGTATTGAGGCCCGTAATTTTGCGAGCAACGAAGGCGAACACTGCCGTGAAGGCGAATGCGACGATGGCGCTTTTCTACCAGCGTTGCGCGCCTATGCTGACAATATCACAGAAGACACTGTCCTGGTATTGCACCAGATCGGCAGCCACGGGCCATCGTATTTTATGCGCTATCCGCCCGAGGCCGAAAAATTTGCACCCGCCTGCCAGACGCCAGAACTCAAAAGTTGTTCGCCCGAAGAGGTCTTGAATGCCTATGACAATACCATTGCCTATACGGACAAGACGCTGGCAGAAACGATCAACTTTTTGCAAGCTCAGGAAAGCCTTAGCACGGCAATGCTCTATATTTCGGATCATGGCGAATCCCTTGGGGAAGGTGGGCTTTATCTGCACGGAGCACCCTATTTTCTAGCGCCCAAAGAACAAACTCATGTCCCGATGATCTTGTGGATGTCTGACAGTTTTGCTGCGCAGTTTGGCCATAATACAGGCTGTCTCGACGAGAGCCGCACGTCTCCCCTGAGCCATGACAACCTGTTTCACTCGGCCCTAGGGATGCTTGATATCGAGACGCAAGTCTATGACGAAGCCCTCGATCTCTTTGCGCCATGTGCTGCAAACAAGGAGCAAAGTTGATTTGAGAGCTTTGCGCAGCCGCTCAAAGCGGCTAAGTGCTGCGCAACCCTCTTTTAACGACCAGAAAGAACGCTCATGAATATGCTCAAAATCGTCGCCGTGCCCATGCACAAGGAAGGCCGCAAGTTCGTGGCCATTTTCGCCGCCATAACTGTGGCGCTGAGCTTTCTCTGGGAGCCGCTCTTCTGGCTTGGATGTGGCGCTACCGTCTGGTGCTATTACTTCTTCCGCGATCCGGTACGGATGATCCCACAGAATGACGCGCTCGTACTATCGCCAGCTGATGGGGTTGTCTCACTGATCGAAGAGGTCGTGCCACCTGCAGAACTTGGGCTTGGCCAAGAGCCAGTCACGCGGGTTTCGGTCTTTATGAATGTTTTCAACTGCCATGTGAACCGCGCGCCTATCGCGGGCAAAGTGACACAGATTACGTATCATCACGGCAAGTTTCTCAATGCCTCACTGGACAAGGCAAGCGAATTTAACGAGCGCAACTGCCTGACCATTGAAACCCCGGCAGGCGCCAAAATTGGTGTGATCCAGATTGCTGGCCTCGTGGCGCGGCGGATCGTCTGTTTTGTCAAAGAGGGTGACGAGCGCGCCGCAGGTGAGCGCTTTGGCCTTATTCGTTTTGGCAGCCGTCTTGATGTGTTTCTTCCCGTCGGCGTTCAGCCGCTTGTGCCGCTCGGCACAACAGCCGTGGCTGGCGAAACCATTCTGGCCGATCTCTCAAACCCGCAACCCGATGTGAAAGCTGTCAGCCGATGAGCTCCGAACGTACCATCAAACTGCGCCATGTTGTGCCCAGTATCGTCACAGTCTTCGCGCTCTGCGCGGGGCTGACATCGGTACGTATGAGCCTTGAGGGGCATCTGGAAACGGCGTTGGCGTTTATCCTGATCGCCGTGTTCCTTGACGCAGCGGACGGCAAACTCGCACGCTTCCTTGATACCGCAAGCCCCTTCGGCGCCGAGCTTGACACGCTTGCCGACTTCTTCAACTTCGGGATCGCACCAGGCTTTTTGCTCTACAACACGCTTTATATCGGTACGCCTGCGGCCAATCTCGGCTGGCTGGCTGCCCTTGTGCTTGCGGTTTGCTGTGCACTGCGGCTCGCGCGGTTTAACCTGTCGATGAAGGACACAACCGTGGCGCTCGCCAAGGACAACTTCTTTGTTGGCGTGCCAGCTCCTGCGCTGGCCTGCCTCGCGCTTATGCCAATCTTTATTCACCTCTCGGGATGGAAGCACTTGGACTATCCGCTGGTGCGCACACTTTACATCATTGGGGTCGGTTTTCTCGCGGTGAGCACGATACCGACCTATTCCGTCAAACATGCCTCCATCAAACGCAAGCACCTTGCTATTTCGATTGTGGGCGCTGTTGTGATGGTCGTCTGTCTGATGTCGTATCCTTGGCCGACGCTTATGGCGATCAACCTGCTTTATCTCATCACGTTGCCCTTCTCTTACCGCGCTCAAAAGCGCCAAATGGCCAACGAAAGCTAAATCATGCGCATCCTCCTGATCGAAGATGAGAAAGACCTCGCCGCGCCGGTGATCGAACATCTCAAGGCCGATCAGAATGTTGTTGACTGGTTTGAAACTCTGTCCGACGGCGACGCAGCTGCGTTTGGTGTCCCGTATGATGTGATTTTGCTGGATCTTCAGCTCCCAGATGGTGACGGGTTAGACCTGCTCAAGACCCTGCGAACACGTAATCTGCGCACACCAATCATTATCCTAACGGCACGTGACAAAGTCTCTGACCGCATAAAAGGCCTAAACCAAGGGGCCGATGACTATGTGATCAAACCCTATGATCTGAGTGAACTGACCGCACGGATCAACACGGTCTGCCGCCGCAGCAGCGAGCGAGCAGCCGAAATCGTTTCTTTGGCAGATATTGAAGTCAATATGGCTGAACATAGCGTCGCGCGTGCAGGAGCGCCCGTGAAGCTCACCGCCAAAGAATGGGGCGTTTTTGAATGCCTACTTCTAAGGCGCACCAAGATTGTCCCAAAATACACGCTTGAACAGGCGCTTTATGCGTTTGGTGATGAAGTGGAAAGCAACGCGATCGAAGCCCATATCAGCCGCTTACGCGGCAAGCTTGGAAAAGAACTGATAGTCACACACCGTGGCTTAGGATATCGACTTGAAGTATGAACAGCCGCCCACCCAGTCTTCTTAGAGCGCTTCTTCGCTCCCTGCTCTGGCCAAGCCTTATCGCAATTGCTGCCGGACTAGTCCTGTCTTTTTGGACTGTGCGGCTGGAATATGACGAGATGCTCGATATCGGGCTCAACAACAAAGCCCACTTGCTACTTGAGAATCTCACAATGCAAGACAAAGGCATCCTCGGGTTACCTGAAGTGTCAGACCTTTTGGCCTTTGAGGCCCGCATTCTCGATCCTGAGGAGCGCACCCTCTTTTGGTATATCGATAGCGAAGGCCACATCTTACAGCGCTCGGGCCTTGCCACACCCGACATGATGCCACGCGAACAGCCCGAGGGCTTCTTTACCGAGCATGACTATAGATTTCGGGTCTTGAGCGCAGAAGATACGCCTAAGCGGCGCATCGTTGTTGGTGAACCGCTCGTGGAACGCAACGAAGCGATGCGGGATATTTTGGCAGGTATCATGCTCAGTTTTGCCGCATTGGTACTCACCATGGCCTACGCTGCCTCACGCGCGTTACAGGGTGCTGCGCGCAAGATTGACGGTCTGAGCGAAGACATCGCCGCCAAGAGTGAGCATAATCTGAGCCCGATTGATCGCGCTTTCTCTTTTGCAGAGTTTGAACCCGCAATTGATACCCTCGATGAGCTGATGGCGCGGCTCGATGCAGCGATAAATGCAGAGCGCGATTTTGCAACGGTGGCGGCACATGAATTGCGCACGCCCGTTGCAATCTGTCTTGCGCAGGCACAACGGCTCAAGGCCACAGCCGCAACGGAAGCCGACGCTGCAAAGGCCGCCGCAGTGGAGCAGGGCCTTAAACGGCTGGCGCGGCTGATCGAGCGGCTGCTACAGCTGTCGTGCGCACAGTCAGGCCTTGGAACAGACGCCGAAGCCGATGATCTCAACACGGTGTTGCGCTTGCTTCTCAGCGAACTGAGCGAGCGCAAACCAAAAGCGCTAAGCCTAAGCATCCTGCCGCCTGAAGGCGTCTATATGAGCCATATCAACACCGATGCTTTCGGAATTATCATCAACAATCTTTTTGACAATGCGCTGAAGTACAGCGACGGACCACAAGGCATAGTGATCGATGCCAGCCAAGCGGGCGTGATCACGGTTTCCAACGATTGCGACGCATTGACGGAGACAGAAATTCAAGACATCAAACAACGCTTTGGGCGCAAATCCAATCTTGCAGATGGGTATGGCCTTGGGCTTTCCATCGTTCAGGCACTTTGCGAACAAACCGGCTGTGACTTGGAGATCTTCTCGCCAATTATGGGCCAAACACGCGGCTTTGTTGCGCGGATCACACTGCCCTAACTGCGCTTTCGCTTGCGCTTCGCCGTGAAGAGCAAGGCAACCAACGCACCAATCATTCCGCCCGCAAAAACCGCCGACACCGTATGCGCTTCGAGCATCACGCGGGCATACATCGTGAGCCCTGTTACCGGCAGGCAGAACAACAAAAACCACAAACTGAAGCGGCGGGCCATAAAGAAGCCCCCAGCGCTGGCGAGAGTAGAGTGCCCAGACGGCATATTGTGCCGCGACTGAGGGCCGCTCGGGCGCTGACCCAGCCTTGTGCCCATAACAGTGACATCGTTGAGCAGCCGCTTTGGCCCGTGCGAGGCAGCTATGCCTGCAACGACAACGCCTGCCAACTGGCCCGCGCCCCTCCAATCGCGCAGCACCACAATGGTCGCGATGGGCAGAATAGTATTGACGTGGCGCAGATACTTTTCTGTGCCCTGAACAACGGTTGAATAATGTTCAGAACGACAAATCGAATAGTCTCTTGTTAGGTCCGAAGGATAAAACATTGCCGCGCCAATCAAGAGGCCAGTTAGCCCGTAGGCAAGGCCATGGCGGCGCAAATTGCGCCAAGGCAAAGCAAGGTTTGAGATCGTATCCATGCCACGGCGTTTGGCAAGCAAACCTTATGACAACCTTACAAACCTTTGGTTTGCGTCAGGGCGTCAGATGAAAGATGTCAAACTCGGGCTTGTAGATATCGCTTGTCATCCCGAACGCGCCCATCACGCTGTGAAACGGGAAATCATGGGGAAAGCTTTGAGGCGGCAGGACGCTCGCTGCCGTCAGACCACGACTGCTGGCAAAACTGTCTGACATCCAGACAAGAAACGGCACATCACGTTGCTCTTTGGGGGCGACACTGTTGGGCAAACCGTGAAGATAATAGCCCCCCTCGCCAAGCGACTGACCATGATCCGAAACATAGATCAGCACCGTTTCTGCATCGAGGCTTTCCAGCTGCTTAATCAGATCGGCTAGCAAGTAATCGGTATAAAGGATCGAATTGTCATATGCGTTGACCAGCTCTTCATGTGTGCACTTGGCCACCTGAACCGTTTTGCACTCTGGCGTAAAGCGCGCGAAATCTTGGGGATATTTACTGAAATATGCAGGTCCGTGACTTCCTGTTTGATGCAGGGTCACAAAAATGCGCTGCGCTTTTGACTGTTCAATCCGCTCCGCCAGCCTCCAATTGAGGGCAGCATCACCCTTGGGACAGTCTTCTTCTGTGCACTCCAAGCTGATCTCTCCTGCGCGCTCTTGCACAGTGGTTTTCACTGGCGGCGGACCAGAGTTATTGCTTCGGTAAATCGTTTCGATCCCTTGTCGCGTCAAATAGCTTGGCAGCGGCTCGGCCAGCGTGTGCGAGGAGGCCTTGCTGCCTTCGTGGGTGAGGATACAGGCGGTCGAGCCAATCGTATTTGTGGCGCAGGACTGCCCCAAAGGCAGAGCAAAGAGCGAGGTCTCTTTTGTGAAAGTGTTGGTCTCTCGACCATAGCCATAGAGCCCAAAGTTCTCTGCGCGCGCCGCTTCCCCTATCACCAGAACCACGACTTGCTTCTTGTCTGGCCGTTCCACAGCGAATGTAGCAGGCGGCGAGAGTATAGGCTCGCGCTCGTCCAGATAGCGCTTATTATAGTAGCGCGCGGTGTTGATCACATAGGACCAAGGCAAGACTTTACTGCCCATGCGCGAGGCATGCTGATCAAACCAAAGCCAGGTTGTTGACGTCGCAAAAAGCCACGCGATGAGCAGCCCAAAGCTCGCCACTCCCGCAAACAACCGCAAAGACCGCTTTGGCGCACTGAGAACAACGCGCCAGACAAAAAGTGCGGGCAGAGCGCCAAAACCAGCCAGATAAGGCAAGATCGACCAGTGCCAGAGACCAGAGGCTTCGCCCGTATCTGTATTGAGCACATTGGCAATCATCGAGCGGTCAATTTCGATACTATAGGAAAGCATAAAATAGAGCGCGGCGGCGTTCACGACGAACAAAAGCACCACCAAGAGCTTCATCACCCTGAGCGACAAGGCTGACACCAAAAACAGCACGCCCATAAAGAGACAGAGCTGAACAATTTGAACAGAAGCAAGCTGCAGCCACCCCGTGGCATCAGGGAAACTGGACACCGAAAACACAAAGGCCAAGAGCGGCTTTTGAAACAGGGCAAGATTGGCACACGCAATCAAAAGCACAAATCCTGAGAGGTGCATACTGGGCGTCCAAAGAGTTTGCTTCACATGTGTCATACTGACTGTCTACCGAGCTTCCCAGCTTAGCGAAAGCACTAGATAGGGGCCCAAAGATGAGATCAATCCCTCAAGGGGGCCGATATCAGAAAGACGGCCACACACGAGGAAACTGAGCCAAGAACCGCCAAAATCGCGACGGATCATCAAGAAACAGGCAAGCACACTGAATGGGACCGTGCGCTCGGTTACTTGAGGAGGGCTTCAAGGGAATATTGAGAACAACGAGTCCCGATGTCTCCAAGACAGTTTCCCCCAAAATCTGGCCTTCACTGTGGATTTGCAGAAGCACAGGGTGATCTTTGGTCGCCATGCCGCTGACGATAATTTTAGCCGTCAGATCAGGTGCCGCATGCGGCGGAAGGCGGAACGACAAAAATGCATCCTGCGGCCCCGCCCAACAATGATCTCGTGAGGGAACCTTCCAGCCACTCCCACGCAGCATTTTGGTCCCTTCATGCCCAACACCGATCTCAATCCCCTTGTTCAGCACAACCTCAACCCCACTCTCAGGGATCGTTTGCGCACCGTGCGTTTCCCAAGACACGTTGAGCCTGCAAAGCCACAATCATCGTTCAGAACACTGGATCGTTGTGGCCGGAACAGCAAAAGTGACTGTGAATGAGGAAGTCAAACTCGTCACTGAAAACGAGTCGATCTACGTCCCGCTCGGAGCAAAGCACCGGATGGAAAACCCAGGCAAAGTACCAATGGTCCTAATCGAAGTTCAAACAGGCGCCTACTTGGGCGAAGATGACATCATCCGCTACGAAGACGTCTACGCACGCAACTAGACATACTTTGCAGTTCCATCTCAAAAATGGCTGCTGCAAATAGTGGGCTTAAAGATCTCAGCAGATCATATGACGATAGTTAACTTCAAGACATGGCCTTCTGACACCCTGATCAAGTGCAAAATAGAGACTCCCATATAGTGCAAAGTCACGTCCTTAAAACGCGCGTGGGAATGCTAAAGCTAGAGGGCAGCCGATGCCGCCTTTAGCGAGCCTGTCTCGCCTGCGGATATTGCCGCTACAGAAATAGAAGCAGGACACACAGAGCTGAGAATATAAAAATATAGAACGGCAGTCCGTTGAGAACGGTCACTTTCTTTTTGCAACGGCTGCAGGTTTCTTCTCCGAAGCGAACTCTGTGCTTACAATTGCCACATCTAAAAACTCGCGCTGTCATGTAATCAATCTCAACTTTAGAACGGCCCAATTTTAAATCCGGCCCAATTTAAATATAAATTTTAGACCTAAATGACGGAGCCACACAAGTTAATAAAAAATTAACGTTAATGAGCGGCCTCGCTTCGAGCAAACCACAGAGATAAAATCTCAAATCAAATGATATCCACGGACATGTCGGGCGCCCAAGCAATCGCTGGGCCGTATATCAAATACAGTTGATCAGGTGATGGTGCTTGAGCAGCGGCCTTCTGCTGACAGCCCCACAACTCACCACACCTGTTAGATTCGGACGCCCAAACCTCTTATCCGATGTTTATAACTTTCCGCTAGAAACAACAAAGGCGCCCGAAGGCGCCTAAGTCGTTACTTTATCGAAATAAAGTGGTGAGCCGTGATGGGTTCGAACCATCGACCTACTGATTAGAAGTCAGCTGCTCTCATATTTATCTACTAAAGATTTCTAGGTGTCATTCAATTTAATAGGGCCCTTAAGCGCTTTCTCCACACGCTCAGCCTCGTTAACCTACACTCAGTT
>NZ_JAQWYD010000003.1:0-15493 GCF_029254145.1 Lentibacter sp. | reverse complement strand
AATACGATCATCTACCCTTACTGGCGCCTCGTATACTTCGCCTTTGCCGCCGTGATCATCGGTGCTGTGTTCGCCTTCCTGCAGTTTACCACCTTCGGTATGGTTGTGCGCGCTGGTATGGCGGACCGCGAAACAGTCGGCCTGCTCGGCATCAACATCGACAAACGCTTCACCATCATGTTCGGCATAGCGGCCGCCGTGGCGGGGCTTGCGGGCGTTATGTATGCGCCAATCAACTCACCTAACTATCACATGGGCATGGACTTCCTTGTTCTTAGCTTCGTTGTGGTTGTTGTGGGCGGTATGGGTTCACTGCCCGGCGCTGTGCTCGCAGGCTTCCTGCTCGGTATCCTCGAAAGCATCGCGTCAATGGCACAAGTGCTCGAATACCTCCCAGGCCTGAACCAGATCATTATCTATCTGGTCGCAATCATCATTCTACTCACGCGTCCACGTGGCCTTATGGGTCGCAAAGGCGTGATGGAGGACTAAGCCATGCTCGGACTAGACAAAAAAGACTTTAATCTCCTACTGATCGTGGCGTGCCTTACAATGCTCGCACCGTTCATCCTTAACCCCTTCCCTGAAGGCTCGGGCCTCGCCCAGTTCAATGCGGGCTATCCCGACTTGATGCAGCGTTTCGTGATCTTCGGGATCTTCGCAATCGGGTTTAACATCCTGTTCGGCCTGACAGGCTACCTCAGCTTCGGACACGCCGCATTCCTCGGTGTCGGCTCCTACGCCGCTATCTGGATGATGAAGCTGCTCACAACGAACGTGATCCCGGCTATGATTATGGCGGTTGTGATCGCAGGTATCTTTGCCCTCGTCGTCGGCTACGTCAGCTTGCGTCGCTCGGGCATCTACTTCTCGATCCTGACCCTCGCATTTGCACAAATGTCCTTTGCGATGGCCTATTCGGTTCTCACTCCAATCACAGGCGGTGAAACAGGTCTCCAACTCAAGCTCGCCGATGCACGCATCCTTGATGGCGCTCTGGCGGCTGGGGAACAGGCTCGTGCCAATATCTTTGGCCTGAACATGAGCTCTAGTGCCGAACTCTCGCTAGGCAGCTGGCTCTTTACGTTCAACGCGGGCTACTACCTGGCAGCCATCATAATGCTTGTGGCCTTCTACCTCGCCATTCGCATCTTCCGCTCGCCTTTCGGCCTCATGCTCCGCGCGGTCAAATCAAACCAACAGCGTATGAACTACACAGGTCTGAATGCCCGCCCCTACACGCTCGCAGCCTTTGTTATCTCGGGCATGTATGCTGGTCTTGCAGGCGGTCTTATGGTCGCGATGGATACCCAGGTGGGCCCGGAGCGTATGTTCTGGACAGCCTCAGGTGAAGTTGTTCTGATGACAATCCTCGGCGGTGCAGGAACACTTATCGGCCCGGTCCTTGGCGCAGGCTTGATCAAATACATGGAGAATATCCTCTCCAAGATCAACTCAGACATCCTGCACACATGGTTTGCCTTCCTGCCCGATGGGCTTGAAGACTTCATCATCACGCTGATCTACCCGTTCATCGGCAAAGGCTGGCACCTGACCCTCGGCATTATCTTCATGCTCGTGGTTATCTTCTTGCCAGGCGGACTTGTCGAAGGCGGACAACGCATCGCGAAGCTCTTCAAGCGCAAAGACACGCCCGAAGACACCGCGCAATCAACACCTGCAGAATAAGGAAAGCTCCAATGGGAATTCTTGAAGTCAAGAACGTCGGCAAGCGCTTCGGTGGTCTGCAAGCGTTGAACGATGTAAACCTCAGCGTGGCAGAGAACACCTGCCACGCGATCATCGGGCCTAACGGCGCGGGCAAGTCCACCCTGCTCAACGTCTTTGTCGGAAAACTCATCCCCGACACAGGCTCCGTTATGTTCGACGGTCAGTCGGTACTCGGTCGCAAGCCTTTTGAAATCAATCAGATGGGCATCTCGCGCGTGTTCCAGACGCCAGAGATCTTTTCAGATCTCACCGTTATGGAAAACATGATGATCCCAGTGTTTGCAAAGCGTGATGGAGCATTCCGCATGCACGCAATTGAAGGCATGATGAGCGAAAAAGACATCGTTGAAAAAGCAGAGGCGATGCTCGAAGACATGGGGCTGGCCAACAAGCGTGGCATGCAAGCCTCTTCGATGTCTCGTGGCGACAAACGCCGCCTCGAAATCGCAATGTGCCTCAGCCAAGAGCCACGCCTTCTTTTGCTCGATGAGCCGACAGCAGGTATGGCGCGCGCCGACACGAACAACACCATCGACCTTCTGAAGCAGATCAAAGAAGAGCGCGATATCACAATCGCAATCATCGAGCACGATATGCACGTGGTCTTCTCATTGGCGGACCGGATCACCGTTCTGGCACAGGGCACACCCCTGGTCGAAGACCACCCGGAAAACATCAAAGGCCACCCGAAAGTGCGCGAAGCGTACCTCGGCGAAGCGGCATAAAGGAGAACTCAGATGAATGTGAAGCCCGACTTCTCCAAAGGCAAAAGCTTTGCTGAAACCGCCCCCGCCTATCTCTCGGTCTGGGGAATGGAAAGCTACTATGGCGAAAGCTATATTGTGCAAAACATCAGCTTCAACGTCCATGAAGGCGAAATTCTCGCCCTTCTCGGTCGTAACGGCGCTGGCAAAACGTCGACCCTGCGCTCTATTGCGCGCATGGACGCACCGCAAGTGACACATGGTGAAATCTGGCTGGACCATCAGCCGCTTCATAACATGTCAAGCTACCAAGCGGCTCAAGCGGGTATTGGCCTTGTGCCAGAAGACCGCTGCATCATTCGCGGCCTGACAGTTGAGGAAAACCTGCAGCTTGCCCAGATTGCGCCGCCCATCGGCTGGTCGCTTGATCGTCTTTATGAGCTGTTCCCACGCCTCAAAGAGCGCCGCAAACAAGAGGGTGTTACGCTCTCTGGTGGCGAACAACAGATGCTCGCCGTCGCCCGCGCACTTGCACGCGACATCAAGGTGCTTCTGCTTGATGAGCCATATGAAGGCCTCGCGCCCGTGATTGTGGATGAGATCGAAAAAACCCTGCGCATCATCAAAGAGCAAGGCATCACAACGATCCTCGTCGAACAAAACGCCATACGTGCGCTAGAGCTCGCTGATCGCGCTGTGATTCTTGACACAGGCGGGATCGTCTTTGACGGATCTGCCGCAGAAGTGCTTGAAAACGCCGAGCTGCGTGCCGAGTATCTCGCCATCTAAGGCCTCTCCTTGGCCCGCCTGTCAGACCATTTCGCAACAGGCGGGCCACCAAGAGCCCCAACGCAAAGACAAATGGGAAACCGCTATGTCCAAAACTTACGCCCCTTCCGCTTCCATGGCCGCCAACGCCCACGTTGACGCCGCCAAATACGACGAGATGTATGCCGCATCCGTAAACAACCCAGACGCCTTCTGGGCCGAGCACGGCAAGCGTTTGGACTGGATCAAACCCTTCACCAAAGTGAAAAACGTCTCCTTTGAGCCAGGCAATATCGACATCAAATGGTTCGAGGACGGAACCCTCAATATCGCCGCAAACTGCGTCGACCGTCACCTCGCCACACGCGGCAGCCAAACAGCGATCATCTTTGAACCCGATGATCCCAACGAGCCTGCCCAGCACATCACCTATACCGAACTACACGGCCACGTTGGCAAAATGGCAAATGTTCTCAAGAACATGGGTGTCAGCAAGGGCGACCGCATTATCATCTACATGCCGATGATTCCAGAAGCGGCCTATGCCATGCTCGCCTGCGCACGCATCGGTGCGATCCACTCGATCGTCTTTGCGGGCTTCTCGCCTGATGCCCTCGGCGCGCGCGTCAATGGCTGCCAAGCCAAAGTCGTGATCACAGCTGACCACGCTCCTCGCGGTGGCCGCAAGACCAAGCTCAAAGACAACGTCAACCAAGCGCTCTTGCATGATGTTGATGACGTCAAATGCCTCGTCGTAAAGCGCACAGGCGATCAGGTCGCTTGGCGTGATGGGCTTGATTTCTGGTACCACGAAGAAATTGCCAAAGTCTCCGCCGACTGCCCTCCCGAGGAGATGAACGCAGAAGATCCACTCTTCATCCTCTACACCTCAGGCTCCACAGGACAGCCAAAAGGCGTGGTCCACTGTTCTGGCGGTTATCTGGTGTGGGCCTCGATGACCCAAGAGATCACGTTTGACTACCACGATGGCGATATCTACTGGTGCACAGCCGATGTCGGCTGGGTCACGGGCCACAGCTATATCGTTTACGGACCGCTTGCAAACGGCGCAACAACGCTGATGTTTGAAGGCACCCCCACCTACCCAGACGCCTCCCGCTTCTGGCAGGTTTGTGAAAAGCACAAAGTCAACCAATTCTACACAGCCCCCACGGCTCTGCGCGCCCTTATGGGACAAGGAAATGAATTCGTTGAGAAATGTGACCTAAGCAGCCTCAAAGTCCTTGGCACGGTCGGTGAACCAATCAACCCCGAAGCCTGGAACTGGTACAATGATGTTGTCGGCGGCGGCCGTTGCCCCATCGTTGACACATGGTGGCAGACCGAGACTGGCGGCCACATGATGACCCCCCTACCCGGCGCGCACGCGACAAAGCCAGGCGCGGCAATGAAGCCCTTCTTCGGCGTCCAGCCTGTCGTGCTGGAGCCAACATCTGGTGAAGAGATCGACACCTTCCCCACAGAAGGCGTGCTCTGCATGAAAGACAGCTGGCCAGGCCAGATGCGCACAGTCTGGGGCGATCACGAGCGCTTTGAAAAGACCTACTTCTCTGACTACAAAGGCTACTACTTCGCTGGTGACGGCTGCAAACGCGACGATGATGGCGACTACTGGATCACTGGCCGCGTCGATGACGTGATCAACGTATCAGGTCACCGCATGGGCACAGCCGAAGTAGAAAGCGCCCTCGTCGCTCACGCCGCCGTGGCCGAAGCTGCCGTAGTCGGTTATCCGCATGAGATCAAAGGCCAAGGCATCTATTGCTATGTCACGCTCATGAATGATGCAGAGCCTACTGAGGAGCTTCGTAAAGAGCTTCGCAACTGGGTTCGTCAAGAAATCGGCCCCATCGCTTCCCCTGACCTGATCCAATGGGCACCAGGGCTGCCAAAGACCCGTTCAGGCAAAATCATGCGCCGCATTCTGCGCAAGATCGCTGAAAATGATTATGGCGCTTTGGGTGATATCTCGACACTCGCAGACCCTTCAGTTGTGGAAGAGCTGATCGAAAACAGAATGAGCCGCGACTAAAAATCGCTCACACGAACTTAAAACCGCGCGAGGCCCACGCCTCAGCGCGGTTTTTTATGTTGAAATACAAGTTCCTAAGACGCCCTATCTCTGCTTCAAAATGTCTTGGAGGCAAACCCGACGTCGTGCCAGTGCCTCAAAGTCCGATTGGGCCCCAAACTCGACAGGATTTTAGTCAACCCAGCATTCTTAACCTTCTGTTAGGATTTCAGGCAGATATTTGGTCGTGGTGGGGGCTCCATGATCGGAGCCAAAAATGTCCTTGGTAGAAAGTCTTGGCGCCGCGTCCCAAACACGCAGCGCAACAACAACTGCAATGAGCGAGCGCCTCGCGCAATCTCAGGTCCAAAGCGCCGCGCCTGCCGTGGCCAAGACCGAGCTGCGAAGCGCCGTACAACAAAGCACGGCCACCAGCACGACACGTATTATGCTGGAAAGCCCGCCCAAAGAGGCCGCTCCCCCCCGCCGAAGCCTGCCCGTTGGTACATCGACAGCCGCCTCTCTCATTGAGATGCGTCTCTCCCAAGAGCTTGCCCAGCTTCAGGAAGAGCAGAAAAAAAGAATAGCCACTATTGCGCAGTCCAGCCGCCATCCACCGGGATGGTTGTGCCCGTCACATTGTGGGCAACTCGCTCACAAAGCCAGAGCGCTAGCGCACCAATCTCCTCCGGGTCCGAGGTGCGCAACGAAGGTTGCTTTTCGCCCAACAGCTCCGCGATACCTGCGTCGCGGCTCCCGCCGTGCTGCGCGGCTCTTGCCTCAATCTGTGGCTGAATGATCCCCGTTTCGGTCCAGCCTGGTGCAATACAGTTCACAGTCACGCCACCACTCGCTTTGGTTCCTGCGCTCGCATATTCTAGCGCCGCAACTCGGCTCAAGCCCACCAGCCCAAACTTTGCTGCCACATAGGGCGCCTTATCCTTGCTTGCGACAAGCCCATGGACAGAAGCAATATTAATAACCCGCCCAAAGCCGCGCGCCGCCATATCAGGCATCAAAGCCTGCATTGTGTGAAACGCCGCCGAAAGGTTAATCGCCAGAATCGCCTCCCATGTGTCGCGTGGCATGTCTGCCAAAGGCGCTGTATGCTGAATACCCGCATTGTTCGCCAGAATATCAACAGGGGCCCATGCCCGCACATCATTTACAAGTGCATCAATTGCACTGACATCGCGCATATCTCCCCCGAAAAACCGAACATCAGCAGCTCCTGCCGCCCGCACGGCGGAGCAAGCTGCGTCGCCCTCTTCTGGCGTGGCCAAACCGTGTAGCGCAACGCGCGCACCCGCCCCGCCGAGCGCTTTGGCAATCGCAAGACCAATCCCCTGTACAGATCCTGTCACAAAGGCCTTCTTTCCGCTGAGATCACTCATCCCATTTCCTCCAGACGCTTGCGCAGCTCGGTCTTAAGAACCTTGCCATAGTTGTTCTTAGGCAGTTCATCGAGAGCATAATAATCCTTGGGCCTCTTAAACCGCGCAATATTCTCAAGGCATTGCGCATCCAAGGCCGCTCGATCAAGCACCGCCCCTTTCGTCATCACAACAAAGGCCACAACATCCTCGCCCCACTCAGGATGCGCACGCCCCACAACACTGACCTCCTCTACATCAGGCAGCTCCAAAAGCACTTCTTCCACTTCGCGAGGGTAGACATTGCTCCCCCCTGTAATGATCATATCTTTGGAACGGTCATGCATCGTAATATAGCCATCAGCATCCATGCTGCCCATGTCCCCCGTCATGAGCCAGCCGTTCACAAGCGTCTTGGCGCTGGCCTCTGCGTTCCTCCAATAGCCGGGCATAACAGTATCCCCGCGCACCATGATCTCGCCGACTTCTCCGCATGGAAGTTCCACGCCATCCGCCCCACCAATCATGACTTCAACAGCAGATTGCGCGCGCCCCACAGAGCCAAGTCGCTCGCGCCAGCGTGGGTGGCTGCGGTCCGTCACATCGTGGCGAGACAATGCAGATATGCCCATCGGACACTCGCCCTGCCCGTAAATCTGTAAGAAAACGGGGCCAAAATACTCAACCGCCTCGATAATGTCGGCATTGTACATCGGGCCACCTGCATACACGATACTGCGCAAGCCCTCGCCCTTCACACCCGCCACTTTGGCAGCCAGCGTCATCCGCTTGACCATTGTCGGCGCGGCAAACATATGCACAAGCCCAAAATGCGCCGCGAGCTCGAAGATTTCAGCCTCATCAAACCCGCCTGAAAGCGGGCAGATGTGGCGCGCACCGACCATCACATGCATGATGTTGTAAATCCCAGCCCCATGACTGAGCGGCGCCGCATAAAGCGCTGCATCTTCGGGCATCACCTGATCCGCATCAACAAAGTAACACAGCGCCATCGAACGCAGCATCCGATGGGTGATCATCACGCCCTTGGGCCGCCCCGTTGTGCCCGAAGTGTAAAACAGCCACGCCAAATCATCATTCGCACAGGTGACGGGCTGCGCAAGCGGCGCCGTCGAGCGCACCACTTCATAAGCGTCGCTCTGAACATCCATCAGCCTTGCATCTGTGCCAGCATCTAGCAAAGACTGCGCCAAGCCCGTGTCACAAAACACTATTGCAGCCTCGGCATTGTCAATAATCCATGCTGCCTCACGCCCGTGAAGCTTCGCGTTAATTGGCACTGCCACAGCTCCCGCCATCCATATCCCATATTGAACAATGAGATAGTCCGGCAGATTCTTCATGAAAATCGCGACAGGCGCGCCCTTGCCTGAGCACTGCGCCAAGAGCCAAGCCGCCACCTGCCCCGCGCGTTCCAAAAACGCACCATAATCCGCCACGCAGGTCTCGCCCCAAAACAGCGCCTCCCGCGATGGCGTCAAGGCAGCCGTGCGGTAAAGATACTCAGCTATGTTCATGTCGTCCTCCCAAACTTGAGCACATTCAGCACCAAGCCAAGCGCGCCCGCAATGCCGTAGTTCTACGTGCTCTTGCTGCGCGCCTAAAAAGCGGGCACTCTTGTGACATGACGCAGCATACCCCCTCGGATCTGGCCTTTACCCACGCCCCCATCGGGCTGGTGATCTTAGAAAACCGCATCATAAAATCCGCCAATGCGCTCTTTGCCGAGATCTTCGGTGGGGCGCCCCAAAGCTACATCGACATGCCCCTTGAGGCGCTATACCCCAGCCGTGAGGACTATGAGCGCATCGGAGCGCGCGGACTTGAGGCGATGCGCACCAGAGGCCGCTACGCCGACGAGCGCGTGATGCGCCGCCGTGATGGCACGCTTTTTTGGTGTCGCGTGCGTGGCCAAAGCCTCACGCCTGATGCGCCCTTCAAACGTGGCGTCTGGAGCTTTGCTGATCTGTCCCAAGAGCGCCCCCTTGTCGCCCTCACAACGCGCGAGCGCGAAGTCGCGATTTTGACTTGCCGTGGACTTACCTCTAAGGAAATAGGCCGCGAGCTGGGCCTCAGCTACCGCACAATCGAAGTCTATCGCGCCCGCCTACAAGAGAAGTTTCGCGCCCGTAAACTGGCCGAACTGGTGGCCAAACTCTCAGGCATGCCACTATGAGCTGCAGTTTCCCCTCGCATTATCGCTCAAAAGCTTCAAACATGCGGGCAGATATGCGGCTTTTCACGCCCGCTCACTTCGCCTATAAGGCCCCAAATCCTGACGCTTCGTAAACCGCGGAGCCAATACCTGAGGACATGATGACAAAAAAAGACGGAACTCATGACACCGATGTGGCCTTTATCGAGGCACTGGCGAAAATCCTCGGCGAGAACGATCTCACCGAACTCAACGTAAAACGCGAATATGGCGACAATGACAGCCTGAACGTTCGCGTAAGTCGCAAAACAGAAGTGGTTCAGCATGTTGCTGCTCCCGTTGCGGCTGCGGCCCCTGTTGCGGCTGCTGCGGCCGCCCCTGCGGCGGCGGCTGCCCCTGCCGAAGATCCGTCTAGCCACCCGGGCGCTGTGAACTCTCCTATGGTCGGAACGATCTATCTTCAGCCAGAGCCAAGCGCAACGTCGTTTGTCTCCGTCGGCCAGCAAGTCAACGAAGGCGACACCCTGCTGATCGTGGAAGCCATGAAAACGATGAACCACATTCCGGCCCCCAAATCGGGCACGGTCAAGCGTATTCTGGTCTCCGATGGCGATGCTGTCGAGTTCGGAACACCCCTGATGATTATCGAATAAGGCTCTGACATGATTGAAAAAGTCCTTATCGCCAACCGCGGTGAGATCGCCCTGAGGGTCATTCGCGCCTGCCGCGAAATGGGCATTCAGTCGGTCGCCGTTCACTCCACAGCAGACGCAGACGCTATGCACGTGCGCATGGCCGATGAAAGCGTCTGCATCGGCCCGCCTGCTGGCACAGAGAGCTATCTCTCAATCCCAGCAATCATTGCCGCCTGCGAAATCACAGGCGCGCAAGCGATTCATCCTGGCTATGGCTTTCTGTCTGAAAACGCCAATTTCGTGCAAATCGTCGAAGATCACGACCTGATCTTCATCGGCCCAACAGCCGAGCACATCCGCGTCATGGGCGACAAAATCACAGCCAAAGAAACCATGATCAAGCTTGGCGTACCCGTTGTGCCCGGCTCTGACGGCGGCGTCGCCACGCTCGAAGATGCACAGCGCATCGGCGAAGAGATTGGCTATCCCGTGATCATCAAAGCCACAGCTGGTGGCGGCGGCAAAGGCATGAAAGTGGCGCAAACCGCCGCCGATATGCCCTCTGCTTTCCAGACAGCCCGTGCCGAGGGCAAGTCCAACTTCGGCAATGACGAAGTCTATATCGAGAAATACCTCACAACGCCCCGCCACATCGAAATCCAGGTGTTTGGTGATGGCAAAGGACGCGCCGTTCACCTTGGCGAGCGCGACTGCTCGCTCCAGCGCCGCCACCAGAAGGTTTTTGAAGAGGCTCCTGGCCCCTCAATTTCCCCTGAAGAGCGCGCCAAGATCGGCAAAGTCTGTGCCGACGCCATGGCTGATATCAACTATATCGGCGCGGGCACGATCGAGTTTCTCTACGAGAACGGCGAGTTCTATTTCATCGAGATGAACACCCGCCTGCAAGTCGAGCATCCCGTGACAGAAGCCATCTTCGGTGTTGATCTGGTGCGCGAACAAATCCGCGTTGCAGAAGGCCAGCCTATGTCCTTCACGCAAGAAGATCTGAAGATCAACGGCCACGCTATTGAGGTGCGCATCAACGCAGAAAAACTACCCAATTTCACGCCCTGCCCGGGGAAGATCACGCAGTTTCACGCGCCAGGCGGCCTTGGTGTGCGCATGGATAGCGCACTCTACGACGGCTATTCCATCCCACCCTATTACGATAGCCTCATCGGCAAGCTCATTGTTCACGGACGCGACCGCCCAGAAGCGCTCGCACGTCTTGACCGTGCACTTGGCGAGCTGATCGTCGATGGTGTCGACACCACAGTGCCGCTCTTTCACGCACTCTTGCAGGAAGAGGACATCCTCTCGGGCGGATACAACATCCACTGGTTGGAGCACTGGCTCGAAACAAACCTTTCCGAGGCATGACCCTCACGCCCGAAGTTGTGCTACATGCCTATGCTTCGGGCGTTTTTCCTATGTCCGAGGGGCGCAACGATCCTGAAATCTTCTGGGTCGATCCACGCGAGCGCGGCATACTTCCTTTAAACGGCTTTCACATCTCACGCAGCCTGGCGAAACAGATGAAAAAAGGCGGCTATACCCCTGCAATAAATCAAAACTTTAGCGGTGTTATACTGGCCTGCGCTGATCGCGAAGACACGTGGATCAACGCCGATATCGAGGCCGTTTTTACAGAGCTCCACGCCCGAGGCTTTGCTCATTCCTTCGAAATATGGCAGGATGGCGCACTGATTGGCGGAACTTACGGCATCACTCTGGGCAGCGCCTTCTTTGGTGAAAGCATGTTCAGCCGTGCCACAGGTGGCAGCAAACTCGCCCTCGCCCATCTCGTTGATCATCTTTCGCGCGCAGGTTTCACACTCTTTGATACACAGTTTCTCACGCCTCATCTCGCAAGCCTCGGTGGCCTCGAAATCTGTCGTGCAAGTTATCGCACTCAGCTCGCCGCAGCGCTCACGCATGATGCCGATCTGTTTTCTGTAAGCTTAGATCAGGACCCCTACTGCGTCTTGCAGCGCGTCACCCAAACATCATAACGCGCATGGTCCAGCGCACTCAGCGCAGGCGATGAGGCAACCATCCAACCAGAGAAGATCAAATCAGGCTTGCCTGTCTCGTGAATTGTCAAAAACGCATAAGCGTCACCCGACGGGTTCCCTTCAGGGTAGCGGCACTCGCCAAGCGAAACGCTTAGCCGACCAAATTCGACAGAAGTGCCATTGGCCATATCCAGATCACTGGTCTTGCCGTTAACCTTATCAAGCCCGCGTAAAATCGCGCCTGTCCCAAGGCTAACTTGTTCAGCAAAGACAGCAGAGCCCGCCAAAAACAGCACCAAAGCGATGCCCAAGCGCTTCATTCAGAGGCCCCCGAGTCTCCAGCTACAAACTTGAGAAGCAATGAAATAAGCGAAACCGATCCCTGCGTATCGAGAATTTCATCGCCTTCTTCATAGAAGAATGGCGATCCGCCTGGCATGATCTCAACAAAGTTCCCGCCCAAAAGCCCCTCTTGGCTCACGATCACAGCGCTGTCGTCTGGAATCTCAACGCCAGATGCCACGCTCAATGTCGTGTCAGCGCGATAGGTCTCAGGGTTCAGAGTGACCCCTATCACAGTGCCGACTTTGACACCTGCAAGGCGCACATCCGTGCCCACAGTCACGCCCTCAAGCGAGCGAAACGAAGCCGAAAGCGGGTAGCCCGCGCCCTGACCAGAAAATCCTGTGGCTTGCCCCGTATAAAGCACAAACGCCACCGCAGCCGCCAAAACCGCGCCGCCAACCAATACTTCTGTTGTGTTTTCAGACATTTACAATCCGCTCCTATTCAGGAGCCCAAGCCTCATAATCACGGCGTTCTTTCGGTTCTGCGCGGCGCAAAGACCCTTCGGGAATATAGGCAAGCGGCGTACCCGTGTGGTTTGGCTCATGTGGCTTTCCCCAGGCCTTATGTGGAAGAGGCGCATCAGTCGGCGTCTCTTTAAACGTGTGGTGCAACCAGCCATGCCAGTTCGCATCAATGCGGCTTGCCTCAACCGTGCCATTAAACATAACCCAACGGCGTTTGCCGTCACGGCTTGTGTAATAGACATTGCCTTGGCTGTCTTCGCCCACGCGTTTCCCCTTGCGCCACGTATAGAGCTGGGTGTTGAGCGTCGAGCCGTTCCACCATGTGGCAACTCGCAGGATAGATTTCAAAATGCCCATGAGAGCCTCCGCAAAACTTGCTTCTGATATGGCCCAATTTAAGACCAAGGTCCAGCCTAGCTTGCGCCATTTGCGCCTCGCTTTGCAAAACTTAGCGCGCATTCGCTCAAATTCGTAGCTCTGGAGCGGTCAATTTGCTAGCTTTGCACAAAACAAAAGATGCTGGGCAGCACATTATGACAGTTCAATCCCCTCCGACACATGTCGCCGAATGTATGGGCGTCAAGGTTCCTCCTTCTCCGTTCCTCAACGAAACACGCATCGCGCGCATCAATGAGGCCCGCTATGAAGGCCAAGAGATCGCTGGTGCGCTCTCCGTCGTTGGTCCTTCTGATCGCGTGATCGAGATGGGCGCAGGCCTCGGGATAGTTAGCGCCGTCACACAGCTCAACGCCCGCTCCGAAGTGATGGTCTCTTTTGAGGCCAATCCAAACATGATCCCCCACATCGAAGCGCTCTATGCGCTCAACAAGATAAAAACCAAGATCAAGCTTCACAACAAAGTGCTTCTCACAGACCCGGAGCCGCCTAAAACGGTTGATTTTTTTCTGCGCAACAGCTTCCTCGGCTCATCCCTCACCGACACAGACAAACGTGAGACAGAAACCGTCACGATCCCGACAGCGCGCTATGAAGAGCTGCGCAAAAGCTTCCAACCAACAGTCCTTTTGATGGATATCGAAGGGGGTGAGTTGGAGTTTCTGCGCCAAGCAGACTTAACAGGCTTGCGCGCGATCGTGCTGGAGTTTCACCCCGAGAGTTACGGCAAGGAGGGCATGAAAGAGTGCAAGACGATCCTGCGCAACGCTGGCTTTTCCAAAGACAACTCCGTCAGCACCCGCCTCGTCTGGACCTGCCTGCGCGGTCCGGATGTGCCCAATGCCCCGCCCCTGCCTGACGATGGCTGGTCGCGCAAGATCACAACACTTGAAGACGCACTCATCGTCCCGCCGATTGAGGCAGGCCTCGTTCAGGCGACAGGCGTGCTGGATCGCGCAGGCAATTACGTCGCCCAAGGCGCACTCTGGCGTCGTGATCGCGCTCTCACATTGCCCCCAGCCATGCCGTCAGAGACTCCCAAGGCGCTCGAAGGCACTTGGCTTTGGGGCGGCCCGCTCTGGCTTCACTTCGGACATTTTCTAGCCGAAAGCACACCCCGCCTTTGGGCACTCGACGCCCATGAAAGCGAGCTCAGTGGCATTCTTTTCACGCCCAAACGCCCGCGCAATGCAGGCCTGATCAAACGCTGGCAATGGAAGTTCTTTGAAGAGCTCGCCCCCGGCCTGCCCGTCAAAATAGTGACAGAGCCAATGCGTGTGGAGCGGCTCATCGTACCTGGGCAAGGCTTTGGTCTTGGTGCTATTTCAAGTGGCACGCCTGAGTTCCGCGCCTTCATGGCGGGGCGGTTTGGTGCGACAGTGCCCGCCAGTGGGCCTGAGAAGCTCTATATCTCACGCTCCAAATTCGAGTTTCGCAAAGGCTCTCTGGTTGGCGAAGAGGCGCTGGAGCGTCACTTGGAGGCTCAGGGTTATGAGGTTTTTCACCCTCAAGAGCATGATATCGCGACACAAATAGCGCGCTATAAAGCCGCCAGCCATATCATAGCCGCAGAAGGCTCCGCCATTCACCTCGCGGCCATGGTCACGGGCCCCGCACAAAAACTCGCCATCATTGTGCGCCGCCGCTCCTCGGCCACGGACTATATCGAAGCGCATCTCAAAGCCTTCGCTGGCGTCACTGCCCTCAGCGGTGATGCGCTGATCCGAAATTGGATGCCTAAAGGCGAGCGCAAAGCCCGCCATGCTGTCGGCGAGATAGACTTCCCCGCCCTCTAGGACGCGCTCCTGATGGACGGATTTCTCACCCCAAGCCCCGACATTTGGGAAAATTTCTCACCCGCGGATGTCTCAGCGCTACTGGGTGACAGTTTCACAGAAGCCTAAAAGAAAAGCCCCGCTGGCTTCACACCAACGGGGCTTTTCTCTGTCTCGCTCAGGCGGTTGCGCTTAGCTCACCGCGCCTTCCTTTTTCTTTTGATCCGCATAAATGATGAGCGGTTGTGCATCAGAGATGACAGCCTCTTCATTCACAACAACTTCCTGCACATTCTCAAGCGCAGGCAAATCAAACATCGTGTTAAGCAGAATATCCTCAAGGATCGAGCGCAAGCCGCGCGCCCCTGTCTTACGTTCAATCGCACGGCGCGCAATCGCGCTCAACGCATCTTCGGTAAAGGTCAGCTGCGCATCTTCCAGCTCAAACAGGCGCTGGTACTGCTTCACAAGCGCATTCTTCGGCTCTGTCAGGATCGTGACGAGCGCATCCTCGTCCAAGTCTTCCAGCGTCGCCAATACAGGCAGACGCCCAACAAACTCGGGGATCAGACCAAACTTGAGCAGGTCTTCGGGCTCGAGGGATTTGAATGTCTCGCCAATGCCGACCATGCTCTCGTCGCGAACATCCGCGCCAAAGCCCATTGCCGAGCCCTTGCCGCGCTGTTTGATGATCCGGTCAAGACCGGCAAAAGCGCCACCACAGATAAACAGGATGTTGGTCGTATCCACTTGCAGGAACTCCTGCTGCGGATGCTTGCGACCGCCCTGTGGAGGCACGGAAGCAACCGTGCCTTCCATAAGCTTGAGAAGCGCCTGTTGCACGCCTTCACCGCTCACATCGCGCGTGATCGAGGGGTTTTCAGATTTGCGAGTGATCTTGTCGACCTCGTCGATATAAACAATCCCACGCTGCGCCTTCTCCACGTTGTATTCGGAGCTTTGCAGAAGCTTCAGAATGATGTTTTCAACATCTTCACCCACATAGCCCGCTTCGGTCAGCGTGGTCGCATCCGCCATGGTAAACGGAACATCCAAAATCCGCGCCAGCGTCTGCG
>NZ_JAQWYD010000113.1:0-51148 GCF_029254145.1 Lentibacter sp. | reverse complement strand
CTCTTCGGAGCGGCCTTTTTCTTTGGGCGAGGTGTTTCGGCTGACGCCGATCCGCTGGGGGCTTTGCCCCCAGACCCCCAGGATATTTTTCAAGAGAAGAAAAAGGGGACGGTATGACCCGCCCCCTAGGATAGAGTTGCCTCTTCTCCTCTTACGGTCATCGGCGTCCCCGCCTGTACCGCATTTTCACTTTGCATGAACTTTCTTAACAAGCCCCTACTTCTTCTCTTCTAAAATATCCCAGGGGGTCTGGGGGACTGGTCCCCCAGCTTGGCGACGACGACGTCGGCGCAATACATCAGAGGCTATTCGTCAGGTTTGATCAGGCCCAGCCCACGCAAATAGATGCCAATGCCCGACTCTAGCAGATCTTCGGGGGAAAACGGACTTTGAGTTCCTGGGGAGTTGCGTGCAAAGAGCTCCACGACACCATGGCTCATCGCCCATATATGTGCTGAGAACATTGAAGCAGGTGGGCGCTTTTCAGCAGGGATGTGTTGGCTCAGCTCGGAAGCGGCAGTTTCCAGTACGGCGCGGGCCCGTGCGGCAACTGTGGCCAGCTCGGGCGTGCGATTGACAGAGATCCCGCTTTCAAACATGGCGATGTAGTGACCCGGATACTTGCGGGCAAAGGCGAGATAGGCACGGCCTGTGGCCTCAAAGGCGGCGAGGGCGGAAGGCTGGCCCGTCTCGTAAGCATATTGCATCAGGTCAGCAAATATCTCATAGCCTTGACGCGCTGCTTCGGCGATCAGGTCTTCACGGCCTTCAAAGTGCCGATAGACTGCGGCGGGTGTAACGCCTGCTTCTTTGGCAGCTTCAGAGAGCGTAAAGCCCGTCGGCCCTTTGGCCTCGATCAGTTTCAAAGCCGCTTCGACCAGCGCTTGGCGCAGGTTGCCGTGATGATAGCCGCGTTTTTTAGGCATCCCAGATCTCGGGGCCGCCACAGACGAGGGGATCGACCGTGCCCAAGGCTTTTATGTCTTTGCGGGCGTAGTCGACTTGGCTGAGCACAGCGCGGATTGCGTTGAGGCGGGCGCGGCGCTTGTCATCGGAGCGCACGATCGTCCAAGGGGCCTCGGCTGTATGGGTGCGGGTCAGGGTTTCAGAGATGGCAGCGGAATAGCCCTCCCATTTCTTCAGCCCTTCGACGTCAATCCAGCTCAGTTTCCACTGCTTGAGCGGGTCACTTTCGCGGCCCAGAAAGCGGCGCAGCTGTTCGGCGCGGCCGACATTGAGCCAGAGTTTGACGAGGTGAATGCCTTCATCGACGAGCATCTTCTCAAAGGAGGGTGCTTGGGCGAAGAAATGTTCTCTTTGATCTTGTGTGCAGAAGCCGAAAACATGTTCGACAACGCCGCGATTGTACCAGCTGCGGTCATAGAGGACGATTTCCCCGCCTGAAGGCAGGTGATCAATGTAACGTTGGAAATACCATTCGGTTTGTTCTTTTTCGGTTGGCTTGGAGAGTGCAACGACGCGTGCGCCGCGAGGATTAAGATTTTCACGGAAGCGCTTGATTGTGCCGCCTTTTCCCGAGGCGTCACGGCCTTCAAAGACAATTGCGATGCGTGCGCCTGTTTCTTTGGCCCAGGTCTGGAGTTTGACCAGTTCGATTTGCAGGCGGGCGAGGTCTTTTTCGTAGGCTTTGCTCGGCATCCGCTCTGAATGTGGATAGGTCGGGCTGAGGATATCTCCCTTTTCAGCTCTCTTTATGGCCGCACGGACGGCCTCGGGGGCGTCTTGTTCAAAAAAGGTGCTGATCGCACCGTCAAAGGGCAGCTCCATGAGAGGCCTCCTACTGGTTTTCACTTACTATGGCGGCTTCGGCCGCGGCGCGCAATCCTGAGCGCGTGGCGGCGCGACCGATGGCGGCGACAACCTGATCTTCTGCGCTATGCTGGACCATATGGCCGTGGCCTTTTGCGCGTGTGAGCGCCGCATTGGGCAAGTCTTGGAGCAGCGGTTCAGCATGTATCCGCAGGCCGACCGTGATGTCTTGGGTGCCATGAAGAATTTCGACGGGTAGGTTTACTTGAGGGTATAGAGGGACCATCGCATTGATTTCGTTCAATAGATTGGCACGCTGGAGGGATGTGGCGCGCATCGAAGTGTATCGGAGCGAGAGCTTTGGGCCGAAATAGTCAAAGTAGCCTTCAGGTACAGGATCTGGTGCGAAGACGTTCGTGAGCGCGGCTTCCAGATAGGGCTCGGTTATCACCGCTGGCAGGAGCGGCAAAAATACAAGGCCGAGAAGCGGATTTGAGCCCGCGCGGTAGAGAGGATCAAGGGGGGTGTCCCATGGGTGGGACGCGGCGGCGAGCAGGACAAGGGCCGACAGGCTCTCTGGCTCATATGTGGCCCAAGCCAGCGCGACCGACCCGCCATAGGAGTGGCCCACCACAATCGGTTTTTTCGCGCCCATTGCAGTTGCGGCGGCCGAAATTTGCGCCGCTTGCGCGCGCAGGCTGTCGCCCTTGGGGTCAATTGCAGCGCTATACCCAAGCCCTGGTCGATCTACCATAAAAATGCGGTAGGTCGGCGCGAGCTTGGCCGCGAGTGAAAAGCTCATGTCACGGGTGTGGCCGTTGGAGCCGTGAATGAGGACGAGATCGGGACCATCAGGCGCGCCAGTGACGACCACATGCATTGGTGATCCATTGACGGTAATGATGTCTCCTCGCGCAGGTGCAGCCTCCTCGGCCGCGCGCTCTGCCCTTTGCGCGACAAGCCAAAGTGCGAGCCAGAGGAGCGCGAGTATGATGAGGCTATAGAGGGCGGGCTTGAGCATCAACCGCGCAGATCGGTGCTTTCGAGGCCGATCTTTTCGATATCAAAGGGCGTGGTTTCATAGATTTCTGAAATCCAGTTGCCATAGAGCAGATGGGCGTGGCTGCGCCAGCGGTTGAGCGGTGTTTTGCTTGGATCATCTGCGGGGAAATAGTTTTTAGGAAGCTGAATGTCCGCCCCTTCGATCTGGTTTTGCGCGAGGTCGCGCGCGTATTCTTCGCCCAGCGTGCCGCTATCATACTCAAGATGATTAAAGACATAGAGCGCGCGGTGTGCTGTGTCTTCGACCAGTGCGGGGCCGACTTCTTCGGAGTGCAAAAGTACGGTGAGACCGGCCGCTTCGATTTCGTCGCGACGCATCTCTGTCCAACGGCTTACAGGCATCACGAAATCGTCAGAAAATCCTCTTAATAGAGTGCTTTGGGGAGCGAAGTTAAGGTGTCTGTAGCAACCAAAGAGCTTGTGATCGAGGAGGTGCTTTTTGACGCCATGGAAATAGCCGAGCATGGCCATACCGCCCCAGCAGACGCCAAATGTGCTGTGGACATGGGTTTGGGTCCATTCAAAAACGCGCGTCAGTTCGTCCCAGTAAGTGACCTCTTCAAAAGGCAGATGTTCGATCGGGGCGCCTGTGATAATCAGACCGTCAAACTTCTCGCCTGACTCTACCACCTCTTCAAAAGAGCGGTAAAACTCTTCGAGGTGTTCTGCGGCTGTGTTGCGGGCCTGATGTTCGGACATGCGAATGAGCGAAAGCTCAATCTGCAAGGGCGTTGCGCCGATGAGGCGGGCGAACTGATTTTCAGTCTGGATCTTTTTGGGCATCAGGTTGAGAAGGCCGATCCGCAGCGGGCGGATGTCCTGACGGCTGGCTTGATCTTCGCCCATCACCATAACCCCCTCGCGACTGAGCACGGAATAGGCGGGCAAGTGAGAGGGCAGTTTGATCGGCATGGGCTTGGCCTTGTATTGGGGAAGACTGATTTAGGACGCTTTGGCGCGCGCCTCAAGAGCAGCCATGACGACTGCATCGAAATCACGGGCGTCGCGGACTGTTGCGATATCTGTGGCGTCAATGGTGACGCCCCATTTTGCCATGGCTTCGTAGCGAGGCTGACGGTGGGCGAGGGCGCGCGCATATGTGAAACGGATGAAGCTGTCTGGATCAACTTCGTTTTCAGTGCATTGGTTTTCGCTCAAGTATTCGCCCCAAACGCGCGCAAGAAAGCTGGGCTGATAGGCCATTGGCTTGGGCGCACGATCGAAGCGGCGGATGAGCTCTTCGGTATGGGCCTCTGAGCCTTTGAGCCAGATCATCAGGGTGTTTTCACTCAAAGCCTTCATGAGCTCATCGTTTGGGTTGGACGGATCGACCCATTCACAGATTGAACCACCTGTGTCGCATATGAAATGCGGATAACCATAAAGGGCTTCGGCGCGGTCAATGAAATACGGGGTGTCGAGCAGGGCTGCAATCTCAGCCCGGCGGAACTGTTCTTGGCGGGCGCCGTAGCGCCCCATGCTCATACCGCCTTTGGCCTCAGAGCCCGGCTTGCCGAGATAGGAGGAGACGGCGGCAAGATTGCCGAAGGTGATATTTGAGCCGATATATATGGAATCGCTCATCAAAAGCTCACGCAAGAAGGGCACTTTCATGGCCTCGCGCTTGGCATTGTCGGCGATATATTCGCCCATGTAACGCGTACCGATGCGGTAATCGATCGAGTAGTGAAACCAGTCGCCTGTTTCGCGCAGGCTATTGGCAATATGGGTTTTGCCAAGGCCCGACATACCGAAAAAGAGCGCCTTCTTTTGCGCGGCTTGCTGCCAGCTTTGGGCTGTTGGATAGATCATGCTCGGCCTCTTTGTTCACCTTCCTCTGGAGTAAAGGGGTGGCGCACGAGGGTCAAACTCTATTGCGAAGATACGAAAAGAGGCGACCATCCAGAATGAGCAGGCCAAAGGCGAGAATAGCAAAGCCAAGGAGTGCCCGCGGGTGTAGCGCCTCGCCCAAGACAGCCCAACCCAAGAGAATTGCGATGGGCGGCATGAGTAGGGTCACGAGCATGAGATTGCCTGAACCAGCCATGGCGAGGACGCGGTAGTAGAGCAGATAAGCGAGCACTGTCGCGACGAGGGCGTAATAGGCTATGGCGGCGAGCGTCTCGACACGCAGGGCAAGCGACAGGGGGCCCTCAACGTGCCATGCGAGTGGAACCATGATCAGCATGGTCGCGGTGAGCATGCCAGCGGCGGCGACAAGCGGTGGGAGGCCAGCCAGATGTTTGCGTGCCCAAACGCCTGCAAAAGCGTAGGACAGCGTGGCAGTGAGCACCGCGATCTGGGCAAGGGAGCGAATGTCAAAGTTGCGCAGGTTTTCAAGGCCGATGGCTGTGGCGACCCCCAAGAAGCCGATGCAAACGCCCGCAAGTTTGCGGGCACTCAGGCGTTCATCCGCGAAAAAGAGGCTGGCGAGAAGCACCCCAAAAATGGCTGTGGCACTGTTGAGAATGGCGGTGAGGCCGCTTTCTATGTGGAGCTTTGACCAGTTGAGCAGGGTGAAGGGAATGATGTTGTTGAGCAGTCCCATGACCAGGAAGGCACCCCATACGGGCCAAGCGCGTGGAACAGGCAGGCGCAGGGCAAAGACGAGGCCCCACAAGACGAGCGCGGCCCAGAGTGCGCGGTGCGCGACCGTAGAGAGCACGCCCACTTCGTTGAGCGCGATGCGCACAGAAAGAAACACGCCGCCCCAAACAAGCGCCAGAAGCAGAAGCTCGGCCCATGCACGGGACGAGAGGGATTTTTGATCTGTCATGAGGGAGCTATGCCTGCTTTAGAGCAGCTTCACGACCCGTTTCTTGCGGGAAGGCCACAAAAAAACGCCCCGCCGATTTGGCAGGGCGTTTGGGTTCTTTAAAGCTTCTGAGCTTTAGAAAACGACCTCGATTTTTAGTCCCGCTCCAACTGCCGAGTTGCTTCCAAACGAAGCCGCTGTCTGTCCTCCGACGCCCGCATTGGCGGCTCCGAGCCAAGTGTAGTTCAACCCGCCTGAAATATTGACGTTGTTTTTCGAATAGCGTCCACCGACGGTTAGGCCATAAAGGCCATCTGTTGGGCCAAGTGGCGATACTGTGGCTGCATTGCCAGCTTCCTCGTAGGACAGTGAAACTGTTCCTGCAAATTGATCAGAAAAGCGATGCGCAACACCGATTGAATATCGGTAGGAGTCGTCGATGTTTACTAGATCAGAGCCGAGCAGTGTTGGAACAACATCAACAGCCGAGAAGTCTGTCCAGCGGAAATTGGCTGTCAGCAGGGTGTTTTTGGCAACGCCTGTCTGGAAGTCGAGATTGAAGGACTGTGGCGTGACATAATCGACTGTGCCGGGCACAGAACTCAGTCCTAACATGCTTTCTGTTGTAGCGGCGCTGTGGTCGGTTTCGAACCGATAGCTGGCAGCCAAACGAAGGGCAATGTCCGGTATTTCATAGGCGGCGCCGAGCAGGAAGCCGACAGAAGTGTCTTGCTTCATGTTAAACTTATAGCCGTCATTGGTAGCGAAATTAGTCGCTGTCGTTCCAAGCGAGCCTGCCAAAGTCGCGAAAGTGCCTGCGCCATATGTTGTATCAATTGCGGTTTGTGCTGTTGTATCTCCGAGTGCTGCGGCACCCAATGTTGCGGAGCTGAGCTCAGCGGCTCCTGATGGTAGGCTGGCATTAAAACCTTTTGCGACGGCTGCTGCTGAAATCGCACCGCGATAGGCCGTGCCGTTTAGGTTCACGGTTCCCTCTACGGTCTCAACACTGATCCCGCCCAGAAGGCTGAAGCGTGGCGAGAGAGCATAGCGGCCAACAACTGTCGCAGCATGGCTTGAAAGATCGGCCATTGTGCCGCCAAGTGTCGATGTGAGTGGGCTGTTGCCATATGTGACATTGGCGCCATAAGGCTGGTCAATGATAAGAGCGTAGCTGAACGCGTTAGCCTTTCCACCCGTGTATGAATATCCATATTGTTGGTAAGCATCGCCGACATTGTAGCTATTGCCAGCCGTGTCGGTTCCCTTGATTGAGGGTTTCACGGCTCCAAAGGATACTGACGTTGAGCCTGGGGCGCTAAAGATCGCTGAAATGCTTTGACCTGAGCGATCAAGACCGCCAGCGAGCGCTGCGCTTGACGCTAGCGCTAGAATGCTTGTGCCGAGTACGAGTGTTTTCATCATATTCTCCTCCCAAAGAATTTTATTAAACGGTATCGGCAAAAGCTTGCTCGTAAAATAGGTTCCGTAGCGGCAGGACTTGAAAAGCCAGTTTTTGTGACATGAAAGACAAAAACATGGCGATCTGGGCCCGGAATAGCGTTATTTTGGGGCGCTGGCTTGTGTTTTATCGCAGTGATTTGCGCGTTTCAGTCCAGATGTTGAAGTAGTTTCCAGCGAAAATCAGCAGGGCTCCGACAAAGACCCTGACGTCCAGCGCCTCGGCGTAGGCTGCCCAGCCGATGACGGCAATGACGGGGAGGCGGGCAAAATCAATCGGCACAACCACTGTGGCTGGTGCGAGACTCAGCGCCGTTGTCAGGCAGAAATGTGCAAGAAGGCCCGCGCAGCCGATGAGCAAAAGCCATGGTGCTGTGGTGGCGGAGGGCAAGGCGACATCGCCGTCATAGCCTGCGGCAAGGACGCCGAAGACGGCTTGCATGACGGTGAGGTAAAACAAGATGCAGGTGATTTTCTCGCTGCGCGTGAGTCGCTTTGTGAAGATGATGGTAATGGCAAAGCAGATGGCGGCGAGAGAAGCCGTGACCACGCCAAGCCCGACTGTTTCGCCGAAGGGGCGGGCCACAATCAAGATGCCCGCAAAGCCGAGGAGGGCGGCGAGGGCGCGTGTTTGGGTCATGCGCTCCCCCAAAACGAAAGGCGAGAGCACGAGCACCCAGATTGGTGATGTGAATTCGAGCGCAAAGACTTGTGCAAGCGGGATGACTGTGAGGGCGAAAAACCAGAGATTCTGGCCTGCGAAGTGGGCGATATTGCGGATGGTGTGGGCGCCCATTTGCCGGCGTGTAATGTCGCCCAGATGTCCCGTGCTGGCTGCGATACCGATCACGATGATCATGCCGATAAAGCTGCGGTACATCATGATTTCAAAGGTATCGAGTTCAAAGCTGACGGCGCGGCCTGCAACGGCCATTGCTGTGAAGGAGGCGATGGCCCCGATCATCCAAAGCGCTGCGCGCAGGGTTTGGGGCGTATCGCTCATTTGGACTTGGTTCCCTTGCCCTTTGCTTAGGCCGCGAGGTTAACCGAAGTCTGCACGAGGTTGGAGCCCTAAATGATATCTGATCATTCGAAATATTCTTTGGAATGTCGACGCGCTTTTGCCCTGAGTTGCTGGTGGTTCAGTTGCTCAGGATTTCAGACCACCCGGGCCTCGGTGTCGAAGGTCAGCAGAGCCTCTTGCCAAGTGGGAATGCTGTTGGCCTCGTACCCGCAAACTTTGCCTTGTGCGATCTGGGCGAAAACCTTCATGGTTTTTCGGTGAACCGGAGATGACCTATCGGCCATCATTGATTTCTTATCGACCCAAACGGTCAGAGTGTGGTGGTATCCGTCACGTTTTTTCGCTTCGCAAAACAGACAGCCCGCCGCTTTTTGGGCCGCTCTGAAGGCGGGCACAGCCAACATCCAGAATCTCACACGGCCAAAAAATGCTTGGGTTTCAAGCCTGTTACAGAAACATACACCGTCTAACAGCTCCAGCTCACTCCCACTCGATCGTTCCGGGCGGTTTGGATGTCACGTCATAGGTCACACGGTTGATGCCTTTGACTTCATTGATGATACGAGTCGCAGTCTCGCCAAGGAATTCATGCGTGAACGGGTAGTAATCCGCTGTCATGCCATCCACAGATGTCACCGCGCGCAGGGCGCAGGCGAAGTCATAGGTTCGGCCGTCGCCCATGACACCCACGGTGCGCACAGGAAGGATTGCCACAAAGGCTTGCCAGATTTCATCATAAAGCCCGTGCTTGCGGATCTGGTCGATATAGACCGCATCTGCCTTGCGCAGGATTTCGAGTTTTTCGCGCGTGATCTCGCCAGGGCAGCGAATTGCGAGGCCCGGGCCAGGGAAGGGGTGACGGCCGATAAAGCTGTCGGGTAGGCCAAGCTCGCGGCCGAGCTCGCGCACTTCGTCTTTGAAGAGACCGCGCAGGGGCTCGACAAGTTTAAGCCCCATCTTTTCGGGGAGGCCGCCAACGTTGTGATGCGACTTGATTGTGACGGACGGGCCGCCAGAGAACGAAACGCTTTCGATCACGTCAGGGTAGAGTGTCCCTTGCGCGAGGAACTCGGCGCCTTCGATCGTATCTGCGTATTTCTGGAACACGTCGATGAAGAGGCCACCAATGATCTTGCGTTTGGTTTCTGGGTCGGACTGACCCTCAAGCTTACCAAGGAAAAGCTCGGTTTCATCGGCGTGAATGAGATTGAGATTGTAGTTCTCGCGGAACATTTTTGTGACTTCTTCGGCCTCGTTCAGGCGGAGAAGTCCGTGATCGACGAAAACGCAGGTGAGTTGGTCCCCGATGGCTTCGTGCAGGAGAAGGCCTGTCACCGAGCTATCCACCCCGCCAGAGAGTGCGCAGATCACTTGCTTGTCGCCGACTTGTTCGCGGATCAGGCGGATCATTTCTTCCCGGTAAGCGCCCATTGTCCAGTCGCCAGAGAAGCCTGCGAGTTTTACGAAGTTTTCATAGAGTGTTTTGCCGTTCGGAGTGTGGTGCACCTCGGGGTGGAACTGCACAGCAAAGAAGTTGCGTGCGAGGTCGGCTGTCATCGCAAAAGGTGCGCCGGGGGATGTGCCAAGAACTTCAAAGCCGGGCGCGATTTCGCTGACGTGGTCGCCGTGGCTCATCCAGACTTGTTCGCGGCCTGAACCATCCTGGAACCAGCCGTTGATAAAGGCGCCGCTTGTGTCTGTTGGGGTGACCCATGCGCGTCCAAATTCGGCAGTGGCATTGTCGCCTGCTTCGACTTTTCCGCCGAGATCATGCATCATCACTTGCTGGCCGTAGCAGATGCCCAAAATAGGCACACCGAGCGTGTAGGCACTCGCGGGCGGGCGCGGCGAGCCATCCCGCATCACGGAATCAGGACCACCCGAGAAGATGATCGCCTTTGGCGCCAGCTCCGCCAGAAACGCGTCTGTGACGTTCTGATAGGGATGAATTTCGCAATAGACGTTTAGCTCACGCAAACGGCGCGCAATAAGCTGCGTCACTTGGCTGCCAAAGTCGATGATCAGGAGTGTTTCATGCATAGGTGTGTTCATGATTTGCTCGTAAGGGCAAATGCCTGCGGTATCAAGACCCCAGCCGCGCCACGAGGCTTGCTGCGCGCACAACTTCGAGCAATGTCGCTTTTTCCTGCCAAGGGGCGCAAAAGCGCCGCAGGACAGACGCGCCGCAAGCTATCTAGAAACAGATTTTTTCCTTTGTCACAGAATCAAGGATGGCCCAATGACCGAGGCAGCAGTACGTAGACGTGGACGTGGCGCAGGAGGCGGCGGTGCAGCTCGCCGCGCTGAGCGCAGTGCCGTTTCTTTTGAAACAGCCAAGTATATCGAACGAAATATTCCAAACTTCGAAGTGCTCAACGAAGAAGCGCTGGCAATTATCGAGGCCAACGCCGAGACGATTCTGGAAGAGGTTGGTGTCAACTTTGTTGACAATCCCGCCGCGCTTCAGCGCTGGCGCGATGCGGGCGCTGACGTTCAAGGGGAACGTGTTCGCCTTCCAAAGGGTCTTGCACGTGAGCTGATCAAGACCGCTCCGAGCGAGTACACACAGCATGCCCGCAATCCTGACCGCAATGTTGTGGTGGGGGGGCGTAATCTTGTGTTAGCACCAGTCTATGGACCGCCCTTTGTGCGCGATGCCGCGGGTGGCCGCCGCTATGCGACAATGGATGACTTCAAGAAATTTGTGAAGCTTGGCTATATGTCAAAGTGGCTGCATCATTCGGGCGGCACAGTGTGCGAGCCAACAGATGTTCCGGTGAACAAGCGTCACCTTGATATGCTGCTTGCGCATATGCAGCTCAGCGACAAGCCGTTTATGGGCTCCGTAACCGAGCCAAGTCGTGCGCAAGACTCTGTTGATATGTGCGGTATTCTTTTTGGCAAAGAGTTTGTTCAAGAAAACACAGTGATGACGTCGCTGATCAACATCAACTCGCCCATGACATTTGACGATGTAATGATGGGTGCGCTTGAGGTTTATGCCGCCAACAACCAAGCCTGTATCATCTCGCCGTTTATTGTTGGTGGGGCTATGGCGCCCGTTTCGGTCGCGGGCACGCTAACACAGGTTTTGGCTGAGGTTTTGGCGGGCGTGGCGTATTCACAGCTCTGCAAAGCAGGCGCGCCTGTGATTTTCGGGGCGTTTGTGAGCTCGATTGATATGAACTCTGGTGCTCCGACCTTTGGAACGCCAGAGGCGAGCCTTGTGACCTATGGTGCAGGCCAGCTTGCACGCCGCTTGGGTCTGCCGTTCCGATCTGCTGGATCGTTCTGTGGCTCAAAGCTGCCAGATGCACAGGCGGCCTATGAGACGGCCAACTCGCTCAACATGGGCTTGCTGTCAGGGGTGAACTTCATGTTGCACTCTTGCGGCTGGCTTGAAGGCGGCCTTGTGGCTGACTTTGAGAAGTTTGTCATGGATGCCGATCAGCTTGGTGCGCTGCACCAGATGGCCAAAGGCATTGATATGAGCGAAGGCATGCAAGCGATGGATGCGATCCATGAAGTTGGGCCAGGTGGGCACTATCTGGGCTGCGCGCATACGCAGGCGAACTTCAAGACGGCGTTCTGGAAGTCTGATTTGTTTGACTACAAACCGTTTGAAACTTGGGAAGATGAAGGTGCGCGCGATACGCGTCAGCTTGCGACGTCTCGGGTTGAGCGCCTCCTCGGGCAATATGAACAACCCGCGATGGACCCTGCGGTAAATGAAGCTCTTGAAGCCTATGTGGCTGAAAAGAAGGCTTCTATGCCTGACGCGTTTATCTAAAGCGACTGATCTACAAAATAGACGGGCCTCGCAGACTGCGGGGCCCGTTTGCGTTTGGCTATTCCGCGGCAATAGGCTGGCAAGTGGCGCGCAGCGTCTGCGCCTCGGCCAATGTAGCAATAAGAACTTCAACATGGCGGAAGTAGCTATAGCCTGCTTCATTCTTGTGGCGCTCGTCGTTGAGTTTCTGCTCAATTTCCAGCAACTCCTCCAAGGCTTCGAACGGCCTAATCAACCGCGCATGGCCCTGACGACCCAAGGCACGAGACAGGTGTGTTTCGCGGTGGTAGTGACGCAAACCAGCGCGCGCGGCCTCAAGCAGCAAACAGGGACGGCGCAGAGACTGAACGCGGGAAAGGGGATCTTGCATGGCAACCTCACAGAAAATTTAAAATTATGAGGGTAGGCTAATCAACTCTGACGGGTGTTGCGCAAATGGAAGGTCCAGCGCACGCAGGCTTCAGCTTTGTTTAGATTTTATCAACAATAGTTTCCAATACGTAAAAATTAACGAATGCGTAACCACACAAGCTTAGGCTGTGGAGAACGTGAGGACTTTGAATGACCGTCATTCGCTTTGAGTTGGCAGAAACTGAACGCTTCGGTGCGCGACTGGGCCTTTGGCCTCAGTGGTTTCCGAGTTCTGCTCTTGCTTACCTGGCGCATACGGATCTTGGTGTATCGATCAGGGCATTGAGCCGTTTGAGTCAGTGTCATCCGTCAACGATTTCGCGGCAGATCAGCCGATGGGAGCGTTTGCGCGACGAAAGCCTGATTGACGAGGCGCTAAGTCGCCTGAGTCTGAAGCCCTTAGCCATCGCAGCGCATGACAAGAAAAAGGAGCCTGCTTTGATCCATGTAATGCCCCCCCGAGACGTCATGTTTACCAGATGATCAAACGTTTGCAGCCGAGGCACGACGGATATTACGCCGCCTGAGCGAGCCGGGGGCCGTGTTGGCGCTGGCGAGTGACATGGAGAAAGGTGTTGTGGTGCGCGAGACGGAGGCAGGCACAACAACGCGTACAGCCGTTGTGGAACGCGCTTTGGCGCAGGCATTGGCCGTGAAAGACTGGATTGTTTGTGCGGCTGAAGGGCGGATCACGCGCTACAGGATCACTTCGGCAGGCCGTGCAGCGCTTGGTGAGCTTTTGGCAAAAGCGGAAAACCATGCGCAGGGCTTTGCAGAGGGGCAGGTGCGGTTTGACAGCCGCGCTGCGAAGGGGGGAGCGCGGCGTGCGATGGTGGGGGAGACGCCGCTCATGATCTTGTCGCGGCGCCGTGAAAAGGATGGTGAATTGTTTTTAGCTCCCGCACAGGTCAGTGCTGGCGAACGGCTGCGTGAGGACTTTGAATTGGCCCAAATGGTGCAGGGCGCGAGTTATGATTGGGAGGCGCTCTTGGAGCAGGAGAGCCAACCTGCACGGTGGAAAACGGAGCCTTTGAGTGCAGAGGCCGCGGCAGACCGCGGACTTGGCTGGTCGGCCCGGTCCGGGAAGATTGTGCTCCGCATCGCTCTGGAGCGGCTAGGGCGGTATTATGTCAGTCTGGGCGAGCGCAATAAGATGATTGGCTGACTGCGCCCGTTGCGAGCTATGCACTGAGCGAAAGGCTGAGTGCCGCGCTTCCTGCGTGACAGGGCGCGGCGTTTTGGCTATGGGTGGGCGAACTGTGAAGGAAGCTCTCTCATGCGTGATCTGAAGATACCCGAACAACGCCACCCCGAGAAGGCGCGCAAGCCCGACAACGCCCAGCCGCGTAAGCCAAGCTGGATCAGGGTCAAGGCGCCACAAGGCGACGGTTATAAAAAGACTCACGAGATCATACGCGAGCACAAGTTGACCACCGTCTGCGAAGAAGCCGCTTGCCCGAATGCGGGTGAATGCTGGAGCCAAGGCCACGCCACCATGATGATCATGGGTGAAGTTTGCACGCGCGCTTGCTCGTTTTGCAATATTGCTACAGGAAAGCCGCCTGAAGACCTTGATCCGTTTGAGCCAGGACGTGTGGCAAACGCGGTTGAGAAACTCGGATTGAACCATGTCGTTATCACCTCGGTTGACCGTGATGATGTCGAAGACGGGGGGGCGGAGCACTTTGCCCAGACCATTCGTGCTATTCGTCACCGCTCGCCAGAGACCACGATTGAAATATTGACGCCTGATTTTTTAAAGTGTAATCCCAGTGTGTTGGAGATCGTTGTTAAAGCTAAACCAGACGTTTTCAACCACAATCTTGAGACGGTCCCAGGGCTTTACGCTGAAGTGCGCCCTGGCGCTCGGTATTTTCATTCCTTGCGTCTTTTGCAGCGGGTGAAAGAGCTTGATCCGTCAATTTTCACGAAGTCAGGCATTATGGTGGGCCTCGGTGAGGACAAGCAATCTGTGATGCAGGTGATGGATGATATGCGTGCGGCGGATATCGACTTTCTGACGATTGGCCAGTATTTGCAGCCGACACCAAAGCACCAGACGCTCGACCGCTTTGTGCATCCAGACGAGTTCAAGGCCTATGAAACGGCTGCGTATGGCAAGGGCTTCTTGATGGTTTCGGCGACACCTCTGACGCGCTCAAGCTATCATGCGGGTGATGACTTTGCGCGGCTCCGTGACGCACGAGAAAAGAAGCTTGCACAGCGCTAGCGCGCGTTTTTTGCCAGTGCGGTTGTTTGTTGACGAAAGCGATCAGGGCAAAGCGGCCAGATAGGCCGCGATTGCTGCTCGATCGTAAGCGGGGAGCTTGGCCAGATTTTCGACCACAGCGGCCATATGACCGCCAGCACTGTCAAAATCGGGTGTGAAGCCGGTCTCTAAATAATAGGCGATGTCCTTTTCGCTCCAGTCGAGCGCATTTATCGCAGGAATGCGGCCTTCGCCTGAGGGGTTGGCCGCGCCTGCGAGCCACTGGGCATTGATTGGGGCGCCAACAGGGTTTTTTGGTGTGTGGCATTCTCCGCAGTGCCCCAGCGCTTCGACAAGGTAGCGCCCACGTTGCAGGGGAGCGCTTTCAAGTGGCATTGACGCAACCCAGTAATCATCCAGAAAAACCCGCTTCCAGAGGCCAAGGCCACGTCGGATGTTAAAGGGAAAGCCAACCTCATGTGGCCGGCTGGGTGTTTCTGAAGCTGGAAGTGTTTGCATGAAGGCATGCAGATTGGCGAGGTCCTGAAGGCCATCGCCGCGCAGTTTCATGCGCACATAAGAGCCATAGGGAAAGGCAGGGTAGTAGTGTTGACCTGTGGGCGACGTGCCATAGAGCATCGCGTTTGCCAGATCGGTTTTGCTCCAGCCGCCGATGCCGTGGATTGGATCGGACGAGATATTTGGAGCAATGAAGGTTCCGAACGGAGACGCAAAGCGCATGCCTCCGACAAGCACGAGCTTGTCATCGCCGCGGTCTTCGGGAGCAGCGTGGCAGGATGCACAACCTGCTGCGTGGAAGACCTGTTCGCCCGCGTCTGCATCTCCGACTAGGTCAGCAAGGGCTGCCTCAGGAAGGCTTTTGGGAGAGGAAAGCTGCCAGGCAGCGAAGCCGCAGACGGCAATAACAGCAGTCAGGCGGATCATCAGGCGGCGCATGTCATCTCCTTTGCTCAAAGCGTTCGCGCGCAAGGCTGACGCGCGCGAACGCGAGATAGGCTCGTGTCAGCTGTCAGACTGACGATACACCTTGTGGCAGCCACCGCAAGATGCGCCAACTGCGCCAATCGCCCCTTGCAGCGCTTCAAGGCTTTCACCAGCGGCGGTTTGCATTGCCGCGGCTGCCTCACGCAAGGCTGCTGCTTTTGCGCCGACATCTGATCCGCTTTGCCAGATGGCAGGGAGGGCCGTTGTTACATTTTTGCCAAGGCTGTCGATGTCGGAACCCATGGGCCAAACAGCTGCGCCGTTGAGATTGGAGAGCTGGACAAGATTGCCTGCAGCAGCACTGGCAAGACCAGCATCATAGGGCATCTCGCCTTTTGCCATCGCGCCAAGCTGTCCGAGATTGAAGGCATAGAGTTGCATCTGAGCCTGACGGGCTTCGATGGCTTTGAGCATTGCTGCGTTGGCGGCTGTGTCACTGTTGGCGACAGTTGTGAAGCTGGCCACGAGTGCGAGGCCGAGCACAGGGAGGGTAAGGTGACGCATTGTGTTTCCTTTCTTAAGAGGGCGACTGGAGCCGGGGGGCAAATGGAAGAGAGTGGCTGAGAGTACTCCCAAGAGCAGTATATCTGTGCTAAACTTGATGCGTATTCTGTAATTACGCAGGTGAACTGTCGATTTATGCACAGATATAGTTGGTACGACCTTAAATTTGTCTTGGCAGTTGCAGACACTGGTACGATCAGCGCCGCGGCGCGGCTGCTTGGCGTAAATCATGCAACGGTTTTGCGGCGGATCGCTAATTTTGAGAAAGAACACGGTGCGCCTGTGTTTGAGCGCCAAAGCCATGTATACTCACTGTTAGATGACAAAGCGGGGGTGATTGAAGCGGCTCGAGAGGCGCAAGAGGCGATTTTTTCAGTCGCCCAACGCATGCAGGGGCGTGCGGACGCGATTGCGGGTGTGGTGCGATTGTCATCGACAGATACGTTTTGTCAGGCTGTGCTGCCAGAGTTTGTAAAGCATATGACAGAGGTCAACCCAGAGCTTGAAATTGAACTCTTATGCTCAAACGATTACGCAGATTTAGCACGTCTTGAGGCGGATATTGCTGTGCGCCCTGCGCTGAAGTTGCCTGAAGTGTTGCGTGGCGAGGCCGCAGGGTTTCTTGGCTTCGGTGTTTATGCTCGCCCAGACATGGCAGCTGAAGAGACACGCTGGCTTGGCCTGCAAGGCGCATTGAAACGCTCCACCGCAGCCCGCTGGCTTGTGGAGGAAACCGCAGGCCGCCCCAATGTGTTCGGGGCACAAGCGGACAGCTTTTTAGTCTTGCGGGCGTTGGCGCTTCAAGGGCTGGGGCAGGCCCTTTTGCCATGCTGCCTTGGTGATGAGGTGTCAGGGCTTGTGCGCCGGCATGGGCCGCTTGAGGGCGCGCGGGTGCCGATCTGGGTTCTGACCCATAAAGACAGACGGATGACGCCGCGCCTACGCGAAGTTCAGCGGCGGCTCTGTGCCTTTTTGCGCGCCAAAAGCTTGCGTCTGTCTGGCGAGGATATTGCAGATTAAGCTTCGTTTTCGGCCAGAAAGCGTACGCATCCGATAAAGGGCAGGTTACGATTGCGTTGGGCAAAGTCGATCCCGTAACCCACAACAAATTCATCAGGGATTTCAAAGCCGATCCAGTCGGCCTTAACGCCCGTTTCGCGGCGTGTGGGTTTGTCGAGAAGGGCAATGGTGCGCAGTTTGCGCGGCTTACGGCTTTGCAGAAGGTGCAACACATGCTCCAGCGTAAAGCCTGTATCGATAATATCTTCGACGACCAGCACATCGCGGCCTTCGATCTGGCCGCGGATGTCTTTTAGGATGCGCACTTCGCGAGACGATTCCATTCCGTCGCCGTAAGAGCTGGCCTCGAGAAAGTCGACTTCGACAGGCAAATCAAGCTCGCGCACGAGATCGGCGATAAAGACAAAAGAACCGCGCAGGAGCCCAACGACCACGAGCTTGTCTGTATCTTTGTACTCTGTCTTGATGGCACGGCTCAGCTGTTCGATCCGTGCCGCGATGGCTTTGGCCGAGATGAGTTCGTCGATCACATATGGACGCTGTGGCATGCTACCCCCTTGAATTCTGCGCGCTACCATACGAAATGGGGGGTCACTGTAAACGCTAAACTTAAGAGGCCCCATGCCCAAACACGAAGAGACGCGGGTTTTGCCCTATAGCCCTGAGCAGATGTATCAGCTGGTGGGCGATGTGGCGCGCTATCCAGAGTTTTTGCCGTGGTGTTCTGCAGCGCGTGTGCGTTCGGTTACGCCGATTGATGACGGTGAGGAAATGCTGGCCGATCTTGTGATTGGGTTTCAGGTGTTTCGGGAACGCTTTGGCAGCCGCGTGCGGATGTTTGAAGGGGATGCGCGGATCGAAACCGAGTATCTGGACGGGCCATTCAAATATATGCGCTCAAATTGGCGGTTTGTTACGGCGGAGGGCGGTTGTGAAGTGCGCTTTGATGTGGATTTCGAGTTCAAGAATTTTTTATTGCAGAAGGCTGGTGGGCTTTTCTTTTATGAGGCCATGCAGCGGATTGTGAAGGCCTTTGAGGCTCGTGCAAAGGAACTCTACGGATGAATGCACTTGAGACACTGGCGGCGTTCTATGAAACGCAGCGAGAGGCGGAGTTGCCTCGCTCGGCGACTGATGTGATGCGTCTCTGTCTGCTGGATTGGCTGATTGTGGGCCGCGCTGCAAAGGGTGATGCCGTGGCCGAGAGTGCGCTGGCGTATGCTGGCGGGCAGGGTGAGGCTTCGCTTTTCTTTGGCGGCGGTGCGACTGCGCGGATGGCGGCACTCGCCAATGGAACTGTGAGCCATGCGTTGGATTATGATGATACGCATTTTGCCCATATCGGCCATGTGAGCACTGTTGTAATCCCTGCTGCAGTCGCTGTTGGTGAGGCACAAGGCGCATCGCTTGAGACGATCTTGCGCGCGGCTTTGATGGGCGCCGAGGCGGCGACGCGCTTTGGGGTTTGGCTCGGTCGGGATCACTATCAGATTGGCTATCACCAGACCGCGACGGCTGGTGCAATCGGTGCTGCTGTGGCGGCGAGTATCGCGGCGGGGCACAGTGATGCGCGGGCTGCTTTGAGCAACGCAGCGGGCTTTGCGGCTGGGCTGAAGGCGCAGTTTGGCACGGGGATGAAGCCTGTGAATGCGGGTATGGCGGCGGCCAATGGTGTCGAAGCTGTTTTGATGGCTGAAGCGAGGCTGTCTGGCTCTGAGGCTGTGTTTGAAGCCTTTGCAGAGACCCATCACGGCATCAAGGACCACGCGGCCTGGGACGGGATTGGCGAAACGTGGCTTTTTGAGGCGGTGACGCATAAGTTTTACCCTTGCTGCCACGGCACTCACGCAATGATCGAGGCACTGAGCGAAGCTTTGCAGAGGATGCCCGCGCCCGAGCGGATCACAGTACGTACCCATCCACGCTGGATGAGCGTGTGCAACAAGCCAAGTGTTAAGGATGCGCTGGAGGCAAAGTTCTCATACCGCGCTTTGGCCGCGCTTTTGATACAGAATGGCGGCACAGGTGTGGATGAAGTGGGATTGCAGGGCCTCTTTCCAATGACGGATGTTGCGCGAGCGATTATGGCGCAGGTTGAGGTGATTGCGGTTGAGGGAGTGAGCGAGGAGGCGTCACGTGTCACGCTTGAGGCGGGCGGACAGGTCGTTCAGGTGGAACATGACTTGCGCGCACCGATGAGCTTTGAGGCGCGTCTTGAGAAGCTTTTGGCCAAGGGCGAAGGTGTCTTGCCCAAAGCTGAGGCGGCGCGTTTCTGGGATGTTGTGCAGAGTGCAGATGTCCAAGCGCTTCTGTCTGTAATCACCGAATAGAAAACAGACTGGAAAACGGGCGCCCCGAAGAGCGCCCGTATCATTTAGGATCTGTGGTCGTAGGCGCGTTCGCCGTGGACCGCGAGGTCAAGCCCGTTCACCTCTGTTTCCTGATCTACACGAAGAGGCGTGATCAGTGCACAGAACTTGAGCAGAGCGTAGCTCACGACGACTGTAAACACGCCGACGATGGCAAGGCTGCCGAGCTGTGCGGCCCATGAGCCAGCTCCGAAGGCCGCGATCATTATCGTTCCGAAGATTCCGCCGACACCATGTACGGCAAAGACATCGAGCGTGTCGTCGATCTTGAGCTTATGACGAATGAGCGTCACAGCCTCTTGGCAAAGCACACCTGCGACCGCACCAATCAAAAGGGCTTCGACGGGGCCAACAAAGCCAGAGGCTGGTGTAATGCTCGCAAGACCTGCGATTGTGCCTGTGACGATGCCGACAAGTGAGGATTTGCCGTATTTGATGCGCTCCCATAGCGCCCAAGTGAGTGAGGCCGTTGCCGCGGAGATATGTGTAACGGTCAGGGCCATGGCTGCACCACCATCGGCTGCAAGCTGTGAGCCGCCATTGAAGCCGAACCAGCCAACCCAGAGCATTGCTGCGCCGATAAAGACATAGCCAGGGTTGTGCGGAGGTGTCGTTGCGTTGCGGCGCGGGCCGAGAGCCGCAGCAATCACGAGGGCTGCGAGGCCTGCTGTCTCGTGCACCACGATGCCGCCTGCAAAGTCACGCACGCCTGTGTCACCAAAAATACCGCCATCCGACAGAAAGCCGCCGCCCCAGATCCAAGCCACAACGGGCGCATAGCATAGCAGCATCCAAAGCCCTGAGAAGAGCAGCACGAAACCAAAGCCGATACGCTCAACATATGCACCAACGATCAGGGCTGGGGTGATGATGGCGAAGGTCATTTGGAAGGCGAAGAAAAGAATTTCGGGGAGGCTGCCTGAGAGGCTGTCTGCATCAACGCCCCAGAGAAAAGCTTTGCCAAGGCCGCCCCAGTAAGCATTGGCCCCACCAAAGGCGATAGAATAGCCCACAGCAAGCCAAAGCACGCTCATCAAGCACGCGATGGCGTAGACCTGCATAAAGACGCTGAGCACGTTACGCGCCCGGACAAGGCCGCCGTAGAAGAGCGCAAGGCCGGGTAGGGACATGAAAAGGACCAGCGCTGTTGCGACGATGATCCAAGCGGTGTCGGCTCCGTTCATTTTAGTATTCCTTCTTTGCTTTGAAGTGCTCAAAGCGCAGGCGGAGTGCTGAAAGAAGGGGCGTGAACGCTTAAATCGCGGGCGTTTTGCGTATTGCCTCAATTTTAGGCGATATTTAGCATCCGCGCCTGAAAAATGTGCGCGATGTGGAGGCTGCCTTGAGTAAGAGCGCGAGGGCGTGAAGGCATGCCGCGTGCCGCACTTCGGCACGGCCGAGAGCACCGAAGTCTACCGTTTCTGTCTTGGTGGCTTTGCCAAGTTGGGCAAGGCCAAAGCAGACGCGGCCTTCGGGTTTGTGCTCGGAGCCGCCAGGCCCTGCGATACCTGTGATGGATACAGCTAGGCTGGCGTGTGAGCGTTCGAGCGCACCGTCGGCCATTTCGCTTGCGACATCTTCAGACACAGCGCCGTGGGCGATAAGTGTTTGTTCTTTGACACCTAGCATCTCGCGTTTGGCAGCGTTGGAATAGGTGACAAAGCCACGCTCAAAGACATCCGAGCTGCCAGCGATATCTGTCAGGGCCGCGGCGACCATGCCTCCGGTACAGCTTTCGGCAGTTACAAGTGTGAGGCCAGCGGTGCGCGCGGCTTGAAGGAGGGCCGCGGCGCTCACATCAAGAGCCCGTGCCAGACATAGGCTGCGAGGCCCACAGTGAGGGCCGCGGTGACACCTGCGATGATATCATCGAGCATCACACCCAAGGCATCGCCTCGCCGATCGGCCCAGCCGATGGGGCCGGGTTTCAGAATATCAAAGAAGCGAAACCCAAAGAAGGCCACGAGCCAACCTGGCCAGAGCGCAAGGGCGTCAACGCCAGCGTGCGATGCGCCGATCAGGACTGGTAAAAGCGCAATCCACTGACCTGCGACTTCATCTATGACAACTTCTGAGGGGTCGTGGTCATCCTGCCCTTCGATCATAACCGCCGTGGCCCACCAACCGATGAGAAAGGCCGCAAGCGCGCCTATTGCAACAAGCCAATAGCCGCCAACCAGATTGAGCGCATAGGCTACGGGGAGGGCGGCAGCGGAGCCCCAAGTCCCTGAAAACGGGCGCATATAGCCCACATAGAAAAATGTTCCTGCGAGTCTCGCGAGAGGTTTCATGATTTCATCAAGGTTGCTGTTGCGATGGCGGCAATCCCTTCTTCGCGGCCTGTGAAGCCAAGGCGCTCTGAGGTTGTCGCTTTTACAGAAATACGGGATGTGTCCAGCTCCATAATGCGGGAGAGCTTGGCTTGCATTGCGTCGGCGTGCGGGCCTATTTTGGGCTGTTCGCAGATCAGCGTGCAGTCGATATTGTTTATGTCATAGCCGCTGGAGCGGGCAAGTGTGCAGGCATGGGCAAGGAAGATATGGCTTGCAGCGCCCTTCCATTGGGGATCGCTGGGCGGAAAGTGGCGCCCGATATCGCCTTCGGCCATCGCGCCATAGAGTGCGTCCGTGATCGCATGCATTCCGACATCAGCGTCAGAATGGCCTAGCAGAGCTTTGTTGTGTGGAATTGTGACGCCGCAGAGGACGACATGATCACCTGTCGTAAAAGCGTGTACGTCAAACCCATTGCCAAGACGAATGTCCATGTTGCCTCTCAAGATGCGCTCGGCGCGGATAAAATCCTGCGCGTGGGTGAGCTTTAGGTTATCTTCATCGCCCAGTGTGATCGTGACATCAAGCCCAGCACTGCGAGCAATCTGAACATCATCCAGCGCATCTCCTTGATGGGCGCGGTGTGCGGCGAGAATAGCGGGGAAAGCAAACCCTTGCGGTGTTTGGGCGCGGAAGAGGCCTTCGCGCGCTTGTGTGCCAGTGACGCGCTCATCGGCGCCCAGCCAGAGCGCGTCTGTCACAGGCAGCGCGGGGGCGGCAGCTTCGCTTGACTGGAGCGCTTCAATGACGCCCGAGATGGTGGCGGGGGAAACGCAGGCGCGTGCCGCGTCATGTATCAGCACGTGGCTGAAACCTGCGCCATCAAGTGCTTCAAGCCCCGCGCGTACAGAGGCAGCACGTGTGTCCCCGCCGTGAACGGCTTCAAGGCCAGCAGGCAGATAGGCATGATCATCAGGGTGCACGACAGCGACAACATGGGCGATGTCGCTGTGTGATTTGAAGGCTTGATATGTCCAATCAAAGACGCGTTGACCAGCCAGAGCGCGCCATTGTTTAGGCAGCCCTGCGCCTGCGCGGGTTCCGCGGCCAGCTGCGACAAGAATAGCGGCGATCTTCATCATTGATCCTTTCGTTAGAATGTCTTGTATCATTGAGGCGCGGAAGGGCAATGCGATGAATTAACGTGCAAACTGCTTAATTTTTATGCAATAGGTTTGAGTGTAGGGTGCGCGCGGGCGTAAGAGCTTGAGACACTTATGAAAAGCCCCTTAGGGCTAGGATGAGAATGCGGACATAACAATGCAAAATACCAGCCAAACACTTCTCCAAAATCCGCCAGTGGCACTTGCACCACTGGCTGGCATCACTGATCTGCCCTTCCGCAACCTTGTTTCCTCCTTTGGTGCAAGTTTTGTGGTTAGTGAAATGGTGGCCAGTCAAGAGATGGTGCAGGCCAAAAAGGGTGTCCGTGAAAAAGCAGAACTTGGCTTTGAAAGCGCCAATACGGCCGTTCAACTCGCTGGGCGTGATCCATATTGGATGGCCGAAGCTGCACAAATGGTGGCGGACAATGGCGCGCAAGTGATTGATATCAATATGGGGTGCCCAGCTAAGAAGGTCGTTGGAGGCTTGTCTGGATCAGCTTTGATGCGTGATCTGGACCATGCATTGAGGATGATTGAAGCGGTGACTGCGGCTGTCACTCTGCCTGTTACGCTAAAGACGCGCCTTGGCTGGGACGACGATAGCTTGAATGCAGCCGAGCTTGCTCAGCGTGCTGAGAGTGCGGGTGTAAAGCGTTTGGTGATCCATGGTCGTACGCGCTGTCAGTTTTACAAAGGGCGGGCAGATTGGGCGGCTATTCGCGCTGTGAAAGAGGCAGTGAAAATTCCTGTTTTTGCCAATGGTGACATTTGTAGCGCAAGTGATGCACGCAATGCGCTTGGAGCCTCTGGCGCCGATGGTGTGATGATTGGGCGCGGTGCGCAGGGGCGGCCCTGGGCCTTGCAACAGATTGCCCATGAGTTGGGCGATGCGGCAGCGCCATCGATTCCCGAAGGGAGCGCATTTAGTGACATGATTACAGGTCATTACGAGGCTATGCTTACGTTTTATGGTGTTCAGTTGGGTGCGCGGATGGCACGCAAGCATTTGGGATGGTACATGGATGTAGCCAATACGCCTGTGGCGCTGCGGCGCGAGGTCCTGACCGCGACGGATATGGCACAGGTTTTGCGTTTAATACCGCTCGCGACGATTGAGAGGAGCGCTGCATGAAGGATGCAGACAAACTCTGGACGTCCTTGCCGCTGCCAGCCTTATTGATAGGGGCGGATGATCGTATCGAAGCGGTAAACCCTGCAGCAGAACAGCTTTTGATGGGGTCCGAGAAAAGCCTCGCTGGTAAACCTTTGTTTGAAGCCGTGAGCTTTGAAAACGCTCTCAACGAAGCCTTTGAGCGGGCACGGCGTGAGGATGCGCCGCTGTTTGTACGCGATGTCGGGCTGGCGCGATCCGGTCGTGCTTTAGAGCGGTGCGATTTACAGCTTGCGCCTTATGAGGCGGCACGGATGCTGCTACTGATCACGCCGTTGGCGCAGGTGAGCAATCTGCCCAAAGGCCGCCGTGCCAAAACAGCTGCGCGCTCTGTGATCGGTATGGCCGAGATGCTCGCGCACGAAATCAAGAACCCTTTGGCGGGTATCACGGGCGCCGCACAGCTCCTGTCGATGGGGTTGCGCGGAGATGATCTGGAACTCACCGATCTGATCGTTGCTGAGAGCCGCAGGATTGTGAAACTCCTGGAGCAAGTGGAGGAGTTCGGCAATTTGAGTCCGCCTGAACGTGCACCTGTGAATCTACACGATGTGCTCGACCGTGCGCGCCGTTCAGCGCAGCTTGGTGTGGGGGCGGATGTCCAAATTATTGAAGAGTATGATCCGTCTTTGCCAGAGGCTTGGGCTGATGCGGATCAGCTTTTGCAGGTTTTGCTCAACCTTCTGAAAAACGCGGCAGAGGCGGCTGGTGCGGGAGGTGTGATCCGCTTGCGCACATCATATGAGCACGGGTTTCGCCTGCGCACAGAAGATGGGCTGGGGCGGCCTTTGCCGCTTCAGATCGAAGTGATTGATAACGGACGCGGGATTGCGCCCGATATGATCGACGATATTTTTGAGCCGTTTGTTTCGGGCCGTGAGAACGGAACAGGGCTCGGGCTAGCACTTACAGCAAAAATTATGGCGGCACATGAAGGCTGGGTCTCGGTGCGTTCCGAACCTGGTGCAACAGTCTTTCGGCTGTCTTTGCCGCGTGCGCCTAGAGCGACTGAAAAGGAGAGTTAGATGGATGGCACGGTGCTTGTTGCGGATGATGACCGCACCATCAGAACGGTTCTGACCCAAGCGCTAGCGCGTGCGGGCTGCAAAGTTCAGGCGACAAGTTCACTCACGACGCTTATGCGGTGGGTTGGCGAGGGGCTCGGTGATGTTGTGATCACTGACGTCATGATGCCTGATGGCAATGGGCTTGAGATGTTGCCCAAGATCGCCGCAGACAGACCTGACTTGCCTGTTATCGTTATTTCGGCGCAGAACACTATCATGACGACGATCAAGGCGGCTGAGGCCGAGGCCTTTGATTATTTGCCCAAGCCCTTTGATTTGCCTGACCTGATGAAGCGTACGGCGAAAGCTCTTGAGGTCAGCCGAAAGCGTGGCGGTGGGCGCGCGATGAATGTTTCGCCCGAACCAAACGAACTGCCGCTTGTGGGGCGCTCTGTCCCGATGCAAGAGGTGTATAAGCTTGTGGCGCGTGTTCTAAACGCCAATTTGCCTGTTATCGTGACGGGCGAGAGCGGCGCGGGAAAGTCTCTTGTCGCACGGGTCATTCACGATATGTCCGACAGGCGGACCCAGCCTTTTGTGGTTCTGACCGAAAGCGCTTTTGGCAAGAGCGGTGCGCTGGCCGATGTGCTCGCTGAGGCGGGGCAGGGCACAGTGTTGTTTGAAGAGATCAGTGATCTGCCTGATGCCTATCAGATGAAAGCGGTACACCTCATGGACGCAGCTGGGCGCAATGGCCCGCGCTTTTTGGCGACGTCTCAGATGGAATTGTCCCAAGCGATGGCGCAGGGCAAGCTGCGCAATGATTTGTTTTATCGTCTTGATGGGGCCGTCTTGAGCCTGCCGTCTTTGAGGGCGCGTGTGGAAGATATCGGGCTGCTTGCAGAACATTTCCTAAGTCAGAGCCGCGCGACGGGGGCCGCACACAGTTTTGCACCTGCCGCGCTGGAGGCGCTCAGACATTACAGCTGGCCTGGAAATGTGCGCCAGCTCGCCAATACCGTCGAGCGATTGGCTTTGACTGCGCGCAGTGGCGAAATCAGCGAGACTGAAGTCGGATCGGCTTTGGCCGCGCAGCCTGCTTTGGCGCCGAGCCTTGGGTCTTTGTCTGACGAAAAGCTCGCAGAAAGCGTTGCACGTCATGTGAAGCGTTACTTTGATTTGCACGGTGATGCTTTGCCGCCCCCCGGACTTTATGCGCGGATTTTGCGTGAAATGGAGCTGCCTCTGATCGAGATCGCACTGGATGCGACAGGGGGTAATCAGGCGAAATGTGCTGATTTGTTGGGCCTCAACAGAAATACCTTGAGAAAGAAGATCACCGACCTCGATATAAGCGTGACACGGCGCCGTAAATTGATGTAAAACCGCAACAGAAGCGTGGCGGCCTTGCATCACGCGAGGTTCAAGCCACCAGGTTTGGCGGTTGAGGGTTGATGCAACACAGTATGGGGGAGGCGTAAGCGTGGCCTCCCGACCACATAAGTTAAGCTGGAACCGGTTGAGCAAGCTGCGTCGTCGTAGACGTGTGCAGAACTTTGCGACACTCGGATTGGTGATTCTGGGGCCAGTTCTTGTTCTGGCGACCTTCCTTGTCTTTGGTCCATTTGACCAAGGCGCACGATCTCCTGCGCTTCGGATCGTTCTGCTTGCTGATCTTGTTTACGTATTGCTTGTTGCGGCGCTTGTCATGCAGCGCGTGGCCAAGATGATTGCGGCACGGCGCTCGCGCTCGGCGGGGTCGAATTTGCACCTGCGCTTGACGGGCGTGTTCACAATTATGGCCTTGATCCCGACTGTTACTGTGGCGATTTTTGCTGTGCTGACTGTGAACCTTGGCCTTGAAGGCTGGTTCTCAGACCGCGTACGGCAAGTGGTTGGTTCGTCTCTCTCTGCCGCTGAGGCTTATGAGGGGGAGCACCGCGACAACTTGATGCGCAACGCACAGTCTTTGGCGCGGGTGATTGACTTTGAACACTCGCTCACGCCCTTTATGCGCGACCCAGATTTGCGTGAAGTTCTAACGCTTGGGCAGCAACGCTTTCAGCCCGATATGCGCGAAGCCTATGTGATCGACGGGGTCGGAGAGCTTAAGGCGCGCGGTGAGCGCTCTTATCTTTTCAACTTTGAAAAACCGAGCGCTGCCAAGATAGAAGAGGCCCGTGAGGTCGGTATTGCGGTTATTCAGGATTGGAATAACAATGAGTTTCGCGCCATCGTACCGCTGGCTACATTTCCAGATAGATTGGTTTATGTGAGCCGCGACGTTGACGGGCAAATCCTGAACCTGTTGAGTGAAACGCAGGAAAACGTACGCCTTTACAATCAGTTGGAAAGCGATCGCGGGCAAGTTTTGTTCCAGTTCGGTCTGGTTTATCTTGGGTTTGCTGTCATTCTTATTCTCGCAGCCGTATGGCTTGGCCTATGGTTTGCCGAGCGGCTATCACGCCCAGTTGGGCGGCTAACGAGTGCTGCCCAGAGGGTAGGCGAGGGCAATCTTGATACGCAGGTGATCGAAGAAGAGGGTGATGACGAAATCAGCCAGTTGAGCCGCTTGTTCAACCAGATGACCCGTCAACTCAAAGGTCAGCGTGATCGCCTTTTGGAGAACACCGAGCAAATTGAACTGCGTCGGCGCATGTTTGACTCTGTTTTGAGCTCTGTGACCTCTGGCGTTGTCGGCTTGGACGCCGAGGGGCGCGTCGCTTTTGTGAACCGCTCTGCAGAGCGATTGCTGGACTGGGAAAGCACCAAAGACACTCTCGAACTACGCGTTGCTGTGCCCGAGTTTGGTCCGATCTTTGAGGCGGTTTTGCAGAGCAGTAGCGGGATCGTTCAAGACGAAGTGAAGGTCACGCGGGCAGGACATCTGGAGAACTTGCTGGTGCGTATGTCGGTGCGAGAGGGCGAGGGCGGCCAGATAGAAGGCTATGTTGTTGCTTTTGACGATGTGACTGATCTGGTGAGTGCGCAGCGGATGGCGGCTTGGGGTGATGTTGCGCGACGCATTGCGCATGAGATCAAGAATCCATTGACGCCTATCCAGCTTTCGGCGGAGCGTATCAAGCGCAAATTTTCACGCGAACTGGCTGAAGCGGACGCATCAAAGCTTTCAGAGCTGACTGATGTTATTGTAAGACAAACCAATGACTTGCGCCGCATTGTTGATGAGTTTTCCAAATTTGCGCGGATGCCTGAGCCTGAGCGACGGGCAGAAGACCTCTGCACGCTTTTGAGCGGAGCGATTACACTTCAAAAGGCGGGACAACCTGATGTCCGTTTTGATGTTGATCTTGGTGGAGAGCCACTAGAAGGCCAGTATGACGCAACAATGGTCGGGCAAGCTTTGACAAATCTGATCAAGAATGCCGGCGAAGCCATTGAGACGCGCCTAGAAGACCTCGGGGGAGACATCGTCCCACAGATCAAGATTACAGCGCGGCGCGTGGATAATGACGCAGAAATTTCCATTTCGGACAATGGCATCGGCCTTCCTGAAGACCGCGCCAAACTTTTTGAACCCTATGTGACCACACGGGACAAGGGGACAGGGCTTGGCCTGCCGATTGTGAAGAAGATTATCGAAGAGCATGGCGGGAGCCTCAAACTAGAGGATGCCGCGCTTTTTGAGGGTGAGAGCCACCACGGAGCTATGGCTCTGATACGGCTGCCTCTGAGTCTAGGCAGTGAAAGTGACATTAAACAAGATTCCAGTGCGGAATGAGGGCAATATGAGCGATATTCTGATTGTAGATGACGAACGCGATATTCGGGAATTGATCTCGGATATTTTGGAGGGTGAGGGCTTTACGACGAGGCTCGCTGGGAACTCAGACGATGCGATGAAAGAGGTGCATGAGAAGCGCCCCGGCCTTCTTATTCTCGATATCTGGCTTAAAGACAGCAAGATGGACGGTATTGATATTCTTAAAGCCGTGAAGACAGATTACCCCGAAGTGCCTGTGGTGATTATTTCGGGGCACGGCAATATCGAGATCGCTGTCGCTGCGATCCGTCAGGGGGCATATGATTTCATCGAAAAGCCTTTCAACATCGACCAGCTTTTGGTCGTTATTCGCCGCGCCATGGAGACTTCGAGGTTGCGTCGCGAGAACATAGAGCTGCGCCGCAAAGAGACTGTCCCGTCAGAGATGATCGGTGGTTCGGCTGCATTTCGTGCGATGCAGGGGCAGCTGGATAAGGTCACAAAATCAAACGGTCGCGTAATGCTGTCGGGGCCTTCGGGTTCGGGCAAGGAAAGTGCTGCACGCTATATCCATAGCAATTCCAACCGTGCAGCTGCGCCATTTGTGACAGTAGGATGTGCTGCCATCGAACCTGACCAGATGGAAAACGTTCTTTTCGGGCGCGAAAGTCTCGAAAAGGGCGTAGAAATGGGTTTACTGGAAGAGGCCAATGGCGGGATCATTTATTTTGATGAGATCGCAGATATGCCGCTCGGTACGCAATCCAAAATTCTGCGTGTGCTTGTCGATCAGCAGTTTTTGCGCGTTGGCGGTACCAATAAAGTCAAGGTTGATTTGCGGGTTGTCTCGTCGACGTCAGAGAATCTGGAGAGCGAAGTGTCGGCAGGACGCTTTCGAGAAGAACTATACCATCGCTTGAATGTAGTTCCGATTGCTGTGCCCTCTTTAGAGGACAGGCGCGAGGATATCCCATTACTTGCGCAGCACTTTATCGAGCGATTGAACAAAGAGCAGGGGCTGGCCCAGCGCGCTGTGAGCGACGATGCGCTGGCGCTTTTGCAGACGATGACCTGGCCTGGAAATTTGCGTCAGTTGAAAAACATGATCGAGCGGCTGCTTATTTTGGGCGACAGCAACGGGGACATTAGCGCCAAAGAACTCTCTGCTGGTGACGCGCTGCAGGGCAATGATGACACAGGCAAGATTGTCTTGCCGAGTGTCATGGCAACATTGCCTCTCCGTGAGGCGCGAGAAGAATTTGAGCGCGAGTATCTGCTCACCCAAATTAACCGTTTTGGCGGCAATATCTCTCGCACGGCTCAGTTTGTCGGAATGGAGCGCTCGGCCTTGCACCGCAAGCTTAAATCCCTTGGTGTTGTGACCTCAAACCGCTCAGGGGCGCGGATTGCTGAACATGAAGGTGAGGAAGAGTAGAACGCCTACGGGGATACGATCTGCCATGTTGCACCTTGGTTGCGGATAACTCAGCTTTGGGAGCTTAGCTTTGAGAAGTGTGTTGTCGCGGCCGCAGGCGCCAGCCTGTCGCCGTGTCTCTAGATGTCTGGATTCGAACGCCTTGATTATAATCGATATAGAGTGGAATTTAGGCCGACAGAAAAAGCGTGGCGGCCCAAATAAAGCGTGTCTGGCACATCTGTTTCCCCGATGTATATGCGCCGCTGTGGCGGATATTTTGAGCGAAGTCATTTGCTTAAGAGTGCGAACGTGGTCTAAAGGCAAAGAAATGCCTATAGTCATCAGCATGACAAAGGAATTGACGCCTTGAGGCGCTTCTGGCACGAAACCTCACCAAGGATCGGGGAAGACCTATGAAAGTGATCATTTGCGGGGCAGGGCAAGTTGGCTGGCAAATTGCGCGCCATTTGTCCGGAGAAGCCAACGACGTCACTGTCATTGATAGCAACCCTGATCTCGTGCGCCGCGCGATGGATACTTTGGATGTCCAGGGGTTTGCGGGCTTTGCGTCATATCCTGATATTCTAGACAAAGCGGGAGCGCGCGATGCTGATATGGTTATTGCAGCGACCCATTCTGACGAAGTGAATATGGTGATCTGTCAGGTCGCTCACTCGATTTTTTCGGTTCCGCGCAAAATTGCGAGATTGCGCTCTCAGAGCTATCTAACGGCGATCTACTCAGACCTTTACCGCCGTGACCACTTGCCGATTGATGTCGTGATCAGCCCTGAAAGGGAAGTGGCCGAAGCGGCGCTGCGCCGTCTTTCAGCACCGTCTGCCTTTGATATCGAGACGTTTATGGGGGGCAAAGTGCAAGTTTTGGGGATCAGGCTTGAAGCCGATTGTCCAGTGATAAACACGCCTTTGCGCCAGCTTTCTGACCTCTTTTCAACGTTGAAGGTGATCGTGATTGGCGTGCGTCGAAAGGGGAGATTGTTTGCGCCCGATGCTGGTGATCAGCTTTTTGTTGGTGATGAGTGCTATCTTTGTATCGCGCGTGAAGATGTGCCACGCACACTTGAAGTCTTCGGCAAAAGCTCAGCGAAGCAAGAACGCGTTGTGCTGATTGGTGGAGGAAATGTCGGCCTTACTGTGGCGCTGGCTCTTGAAAAGCACGAAACACGGATCAGAGCGAAGGTTATTGAGCGGAACAGAACTACAGCGGAACACGCAGCCGATGCATTGGAGCGCACGATTGTACTCAACGGCGATGGATTGGATGTAGCTCTTTTGGCTGAGGCCAATATCGAGCGGGCAGATGCGGTGCTTTGTGTGACCGATGACGACAAGACAAACCTGCTGGCCGCTGTCCGTGCCAAGAGCGAGGGCTGCAAAATGGCGATTGCCCTCATCAATGACCCGACCCTGATCCCGCTTATGGCGCCAATGGGTATTGACGCCTATATCAATCCGCGCGCAACGACTGTGAGCTCAATCTTGCGCCATATTCGTCACGGCCGCGTGAAAGGCGTTTATTCTATCGGAGATGCCGAAGCAGAGATTATCGAGGCAGAAGTTCTCTCGACCTCGCCAATTTCTGGTCAGGCCATACGGGATATTCCGTTTCCCGAGGGTGTGCTCATTGGCGCGCTTATGAAAAATGGCGAAGTGATAAAGCCGCATGGGGGCACCCGTGTCGAAGAGGGCGATGTGATTGTGCTTTTCGCTATGGCGGCAGATGTGCCAGAGGTGGAGCGATTGCTGCAAGTCACGATCGACTTTTTCTAAGCCATGAAACGCCTCGCCGAGATCCCTTTGTTTTTGCAGCTCACGTTGTTGGCATCTCTTTCGATGTATGTTCCTGCCGTTCACGCGCTGAACTGGAACAACCACCACGAAGCGCGCGTCTTTTTCTACGCAGGGTCTCTCGGTCTGTTTGTTTCGATCTTGATCGTGATCACGCTGAGCTCGGGGCGAACACGCCGACGTGGTGGGCTTGGTAATCTTGCGGCTGTGGTTGCGGCATATTTCCTGCTACCACTTTTGTTAGCGGTCCCTTTTTATGAGGCGGTTCAAACAACCAGCTTTCTCAATTCGTATTTTGAGATGGTTTCAGCCTTTACCACAACGGGTGCGCCACTTTTTGAGCCGGGTCGGCTTTCGGGAACCATGCATCTTTGGCGCGCGCAGGTTGGCTGGCTTGGGGGCTTGTTTGTTTGGATCACCGCGGCGGCTGTTCTTGCGCCTTTGGCGCTTGGCGGGTTTGAAGTCACCGCGTCTGCAGAACCAGGGCGCGGAGATGTCCCTTTGGACCGTTATGTTCCTGCCAATGATAGTAGGCGCCTCATTCGGGGCTTGGCGGGGCTTGCGCCGCTCTATGTCGGGCTTACAGCTGTTTTGACGATTTGCTTGATCATTATTGGAGATACACCCCTTGTCGCTGTGATCCACGCGATGGCCACACTTTCTACCAGTGGCATCTCTGCGACAGGTGGGCTTGAGGGCAGTGCTTCGGGGTTGCGTGGAGAATTTGTTATATTCCTGTTCTTATTCTTCGGTTTGTCACGGCTGACTTTCTCGACGGATACGATCACAACGGGGCGGCATGGGCTTCACAACGACCCTGAATTTCGTATGGGGATGATGATTGTCGTTGGGGTGACATTTTTACTTTTTGCGCGTCATTGGGTTGCGTCTTTTGAAATCGCGCAAGAAGAAAACATCGTTTTGGCGCTGCGCGCCCTCTGGGGCAGCTTTTTCACAGTCATGTCCTTTTTGACAACAACGGGATTTGAGAGCGCGGATTGGGAGGCTTCACGGGGCTGGTCCGGGCTGGGAGCACCTGGGCTTATTCTTTTGGGGCTTGCGCTTATTGGCGGTGGCGTTGCCACAACGGCAGGGGGCGTGAAACTATTGCGCGTCTATGCGCTGTATTTGAACGGTCTGCGAGAGATGCAGCGCCTTGTGCACCCGTCCTCGGTCGGGCGGGCCAGTAGCCAAAGCCGACGCATACGCTCAAAGGGGGCTTATGTTGCATGGATTTTCTTTATGCTGTTTGCTCTCTCAATGACTTTTGTGACGCTTGTCCTCACTTTTACAGGGGTTGGATTTGAGGAGGCCATGGTTTTGGCGGTTGCCGCGCTGTCGACAACGGGGCCTTTGGTACATGCTGCTGCAGAAACGCCAATCATGCTGGGACAGTTGAGCTCCGCTGCCAAACTGACGCTTTGCGGCGCGATGGTTGTCGGGCGTCTTGAGACACTCGCGATTATCGCAATGTTTAACCCCGCACTCTGGAGAGATTGAAAACCTTAGGGTTGTGTGGCGAGTGAAGCGCGCAAGCAACAGAATTGGATAGTCTAAGCGTTTTGGGGGTTTAAAGTTTCTGTGCCGCAAGACATACTGCGGTATACACACGGCCGATGCACGGCCGGAAACTGACAATAAGGCATTAGAACCATGGCTTCCGACCGTCAAAACCTTCAGGATGCGTTCCTGAACCACGTCCGTAAGACAAAAACACCAGTGACCATCTTTCTGATCAACGGCGTTAAGCTTCAAGGTGTGATCACTTGGTTTGACAATTTCTGCGTGCTGTTGCGCCGCGATGGCCAGAGCCAACTTGTCTATAAGCATGCGATCAGCACAATTATGCCTGCGCAGCCTATTTCTCTTTATGAGGGTGAAGAAGCTCAGTGAGCGAACATGATCCAGCGCTGACGAGGGCGTGGGTTCTTCACCCCGAAATCCGCAAAGACGAGCAAAGCCGAACGCCTGCACATGCGCTTGAAGAAGCTGTGGCGCTCGGAGAAGCTATGCCGGGGCTCGAAATTATTGGCTCCGAAATTGTGAAGCTTAAGAAGCCACACGCAGGGATGCTGTTTGGCAAGGGTAAGCTTGACGAAATCAAAGAACGGCTTGAGGCAGGCGAGGTTGAGCTTGTTTTGATCGATGGGCCCGTAAGCCCCGTTCAACAGCGCAATCTTGAGAAAAAGTGGGGCGTCAAGATTCTTGACCGCACGGGGCTTATTCTTGAGATTTTCTCCGATCGTGCGCGCACGCGAGAGGGTGTTTTGCAAGTTGAGATGGCGGCGTTGAGCTATCAGCGAACGCGGCTTGTACGCGCGTGGACGCACCTCGAACGTCAACGGGGCGGTCTTGGTTTCGTTGGGGGACCAGGCGAAACCCAGATCGAGGCAGACCGTCGCGCGATTGATGACCAGCTTGTGCGCTTGCGCCGCCAATTGTCCAAAGTTGTCAAAACGCGTGAACTGCACCGTAAGAGCCGTGCGAAAGTGCCTTATCCGATTGTTGCGCTTGTCGGCTATACCAATGCCGGCAAATCGACGCTCTTTAACCGTCTGACAGGCGCGGATGTTTTTGCCAAAGACATGCTTTTCGCAACGCTCGATCCAACCATGCGCAAAGTGACACTGGGTGAGTCCGGACTTGAAGTCATCATGTCCGATACCGTGGGCTTTATTTCGAATTTGCCAACAGAATTGGTGGCTGCCTTCCGTGCGACGCTTGAAGAAGTCTTGAGCGCTGATCTCATCCTTCATGTGCGTGATATTGCGCATTCTGAAAGTGAGGCTCAGGCCAAAGATGTGACCAAGATCCTTGAGAGCCTCGGCATCAATGACGAGACGCCACTCTTTGAGGTACTCAATAAAACCGATCTGCTGGAGCCTGAAGACAAAGAGGCTGTTGAGACACAAGCCGCGCGCAGCGAGACGGTGTTTGCTGTGTCGTCAATCACAGGTGATGGGTTGGAAAGCTTGCTCGCAGCCGTGGCAGAGGCCCTTCAAGCCAGCGCCAAGACCGAGGCCCTAAGCCTATCCTTTGCGGAGGGACGCAAGCGAGCTTGGCTCTTTGCGCAAGGCGTGGTTGAGGATGAGCGGCAGACTGATGAGGGGTATACGCTGAAGGTCAGATGGACACGCAAGCAGTCAGAGCAATTCGTGCGGCTTTGATCTCTTAGTCAGATTTGGGCGTCAGAACTGTTTCCCCTACAGATGCGGCGCGTGCGAGGCCTTCATCCAGTGACATGGTGATATACTCGCCGCGCCGCCAGAGCTGCGCAAGATCGTCATAATGACGGGATAGGGGATGGCCTGATTGGCCTGTGGAAGTGATGAATATCGAGCTGTCAGGATCGGTGAAGTCATAGACGCCACGATATCCTGCAGCGTGGACATTTTGAAATGGCTCTGGCCCTGTTCCGCGTGTGCGCCCGCGCATCAGAGTATTGTCGCCACCAGATGTGCTTTGGCGAATGTTGACGAAATGACGCAAAACAGACACCTCGCCCAACACGGGATGATCATGTGTTGCTTCGTGGGCATCTCCCCAGCGGAGCGCTTCTATTGATGTGCCGTAGACCTCGCTGAGCCAAACAAGTGCATCATCAAGGGACATGCGCGCGATGTCTGTACAGGTCTCTGTTGCAGACGATTGGATGATATTGCACCAGACGCCAGCGCCATCAATGTTGCGGAAAACGCGCTCGATAAACAGCGGCTCGAGATGAGGGAACTCTTCCGCCAAGGGGCCAAGCTCGTCCTTGATGAGCCGCTCCTGCAAGAAACGCATCCATGCGGCATAGATCAACGGCTCTGGTAGGTGCTCGTTCATGCTGCCTGTCCAGCCGGCCAGCAGGTTGAGTGCGATCTGGCGGCGGCGCTCTGGAGTGCCTTCTGGAGCGGCTTCGCCTGTAAACCAGAGGTCAGCAGCGACCAGTGGCAGAATCGTGCGCGCTGTCGTGCTGGTGATATCCAGTTGCGCCTCAACAAAGCTTTCGCGGCTGTGAGCTTTGCGTCCTTGCATGAGACGCTGCCAGCGCTGAATACGCTGACTGTCGCCCCATTCGTAGGAGACATGTAGCGGAAAGGGGCGTTCAAGCAGTTTGTTGTTGGTATTGCCAACAATTCCGCCTGTGGGCCGTATGAACTCTGGGTTGGCCGTCGCAGGGAAATAGCGTGTCCAGCGGTTCTGTGTCAGCCAGCCGCGCGAGGGAATCCGACCTTTGCTTTCAGCCTCTGCAGGACGGCGCGGCATGGCACCGATTGTTTTCATGGCAATGTTGTCTTTGTCTGCAAGCGTCAAATTTTGGGAGGGTGCTATATAGAGCGTGCTGGCTGTCAAAGCGTCGTTAATGTCTTGCGCCTGCATGATATGAAAGCCAGCGCTCATTGACGTATCGTTCGGCTCAAGGGCTGTCCATGCGAGGGCTGCGACATGGCCAGCGGGTGTCACTGCGCCGACATTGCGAAAGCTTGGAGGGAGAACAGGGCCGTTATCTGTGCTGTGAAGTGTGAGGGTGATTGAGGGTTCGTCTTTGATCTTGATGATTGAACGTCGCGACACAAAGGGCTTGTAGCCGTCTGGGGTGCGATACTCTTCACGGTTGTTCGGATTCAGTTCCTCAATGAAGATATCCTGATCATCCAAATAGGAGGATGTTAGGCCCCAACCAAGGCTTTCACTGCGCCCTACAAGTATGAGCGGCATCCCAGGAATGGTTGCGCCGATCACTCCGCCTGAGGAAAGCTCAAGGCGTGCGAGATACCATATCGCGGGAGCGGTAAGTCCAAGATGGGGATCATTGGCGAGCAGCGTACCGCCTGTCGCAGAGCGCGAAGGCGCAGCAGCCCAAGCATTGGATGCCCCTGCCAAACCCCGCGGCTGAAATGGTGAAAGCGGGTGCTGCGGCAGGCTTTCCGCTCGCGCGATTTGGGGCGCAAAATCCGCCGAAGGAAAGAGGCTTGCGTAAGCTGGAAGGGCCGCTACGCCAGTGCCAGGCATGTCTGGAAGCAAATCTTTGAGGCGTGTGTCATCCTCCAGCAAAAGAGAGGTGCGCGCGCGCAGGATTTCATCTGCGGCATGGCCAGAGAGCTGAACGGCCATAAGCTTGAGAATGGCGATGGAATCTTCGGGGCGCCACGGTGAGATGGGGGCATTGAAGAGAAACATTTCGGGGGCGCCACGGCCCAGTGCGCTTTCGTTAATTTCTGCAAGGCGGGCGTTAACACCCGCGGCGTAGGCCTCTAGCGCAGCCAGTGTTTCTGCGTCTTGGGCTGCAACCGAGCTGCGTGCGAGAGAATAGATATCAAAGCGGCGCAGGAGCTTGTCGACAGGCAGTGTTGCCGACCCGAACACTTCAGACAAGCGGCCTTGGGCGGTCCGGCGCATCACCGTCATTTGCCACAAACGATCCTGTGTATGAGCATACCCAAGCCCAAAGAAGATAGCGGCATCTTCCTCTGAAAAGATATGAGGCACATTGGAATGGTCGCGCAAAATACGCGTCGGCGCGGTCAGGCCTGAGACATCGAGAGCTTTGTCATAGTCCGGCAGGGAGCGTGAGGCCAGATAATAGACGCCCATCACGGCAAGCACCGAGAGCACGACCAGCACGGATGCGATCCGCAATAACCACCGAAACACTAACAGCATGAACGTCCCTTGTTCTTTAATCAGGCTTTTGGCTTGCCAAGTTGCCCCGCGACCGACACAAACGATAAGACGTTTGAATGCAAGGGGAAAGACTATGGCGAAACTCGCTTTTCTAGGGCTCGGTGTAATGGGATATCCGATGGCTGGCCACCTGAAAGCCGCAGGGCATGATGTTTCAGTGTATAACCGCACATCGGCTAAAGCAGAGGCTTGGGCGAAACAACATGGCGCTCAGGCCTGTGTGACGCCACGCGAGGCAGCCGAAGGGGCTGAGTTCGTTATGGCCTGCGTGGGCAATGACGATGATTTACGCGCCATTTGTCTTGGAGACGATGGTGCCTTCGCGGGCATGGCTGCAGGCAGCTGTTTTGTGGACCACACGACTGTATCCGCAAAAGTGACCGCCGAGCTCTACGGGATGGCCAAGGAGACGGGTGTCGCATTCGTCGATGCGCCCGTGTCAGGCGGACAAGCGGGCGCTGAGAACGGTGTTCTTTCTGTGATGTGTGGCGGTGACGCTGAGGACTATGCGCGCGCAGAGCCCATTATGGCGGCTTACGCTCGTATTTGCCGACGGATCGGCGAAAGCGGTGCCGGGCAAATGACAAAGATGTGTAACCAGATCGCGATTGCTGGACTTGTTCAGGGCTTGTCTGAAGCACTTCATTTTGCACAGGTAGCGGGTCTCGACGGGCGCGATGTGGTTGAGGTAATTTCGCAGGGCGCAGCGGGCAGCTGGCAGATGAGCAATCGTCACGAAACGATGTTGGATGACAGGTTCGAACACGGTTTTGCCGTTGACTGGATGAGCAAGGACCTTGGGATCTGTCTTGAGGCAGCGGATGAAATTGGCGCAAGCCTGCCCGTAACGGCGCTTGTCGATCAGTTTTATAAGGACGTCCAGAAGATGGGGGGTGGCCGTTGGGACACCTCCAGTCTTATCAAGCGGTTGGGGTTTGAAGCCTAGGGGTTGCGCCGCCTTTGGCGACGCCGTGCTGGGGGCTTTGCCCCCAGACCCCCAGGATATTTGGCGAAAGAAAAAGACGACGCGAGAGACTAATGCGCCGTTGCGTTTGAAAAAAGTTGGATGACAACAATCCCGGCTATAATCAGCCCTAAACCAGCGATAGCAGGGAGGTCGAGTTTTTGGCCAAGGACTGCATACCCGATCAGCGCGATGAGAATAATGCCAAGGCCCGACCAAAGCGCATAAACGATACCGACCGGCATGAAGCGCAGGGTCAGGGCCATGAAGTAAAAGCTTATCGCGTAGCCGACAACCACGAGCACCGAAGGCCAAAGCCGTGTAAACTGCTGGCTGGCCAGCATGGCTGAGGTTCCTATCGTTTCAAAGGCAACTGCGATAGCGAGGTAGAGATAGGGCATGGGGGATTCCTTTAGATAGGTAACTCTGTTGTATCCTTGATACTCTCCATCACAAAGCTTGCAGATACATCAGCCATGGAAACTTCGGCGATCATCTTTTGATAGAGCCTGTCGTAACCTGCCATATCTGCGACATGGGCGCGAATAAGGTAATCCAGATCGCCCGACATACGAAAGACACCCGTGATTTCAGGGATCGAGCGTGTGGCACGGGCGAAAGCCGCGGACCATCCCGCAGCATGCTTCTCAGCGCGCACCTGAATATAGACTGTCAGCCCAAGACCAAGCTTTGGCGCGTCGAGTAAAGCCACTCGTTTGCGGATGAAACCAGCCTCTTGCATGTGTTTTATACGCCGCCAACAGGCGTTGCGCGACAGGCCGATTTCGAGACTGAGCATGTCCAGCGAGATATCGCAGTCACGCTGCAGTTGCCGTAGGATTCTGCGATCCACTTCATCCTGTCCCAAGAATATCTCTCCTTCTGTGAATTTGTCTCACTTGAAGCGCAAATTAGGTGATTTTTGGGACAAAGGGAACACTGTGATGCGCTACATAGGCCGAGAATAGAACACACAGGAGCGCCGACATGATTGCAAAGTTATTTTTGAACCACCCAGACTCTGTAAACGAAACATATTTTGAGCATATGCGCTTTGCGCTCTGGTTTGCATTTTGGCTGGGAGCAGCCGCTTTTGCAGTGTTGGTTCATGCCGTTATCCCTGCTGCATTTGAAAAGACTGGAAGCAGGATCATCGCAAAGCTTTATGAGCGAACACACAATCGGGGGCGGTGATGTGCCGTTGGGCTGCGTATCTTGGGGCGCCTATCTTCATTGAAGACCTTGTGACGAAGCCCGGTCATTCCCTGATTGTGCAATCGCGGGCGGCAGAAGAGTGCAAAACGTCGATCAACGCGGATGGTTTTGGCATCGCTTGGTATCACGCACGCCCTGAGCCTGGGCTATACCGAGATGTGTTTCCAGCGTGGTCTGATCCAAACTTGAAGGCGTTGTGTGCGCAGGTGAAATCCCATGCTTTCATCGCTCATGTTCGCGCCTCGACGGGCACGGCGATCAGCCGCAACAACTGTCATCCTTTTACCTATGGCCGCTACAGTTTTGTGCACAATGGACAAGTTGGCGGCTATGACGGCTTTCGTAAGACTGCTGATATGATGATCGAGGAGAGCTATTACCCACATCGCAAAGGCGCGACCGACAGTGAAGCGCTTTTTCTTATTGCTTTGGGCGAGGGGCTTGAGGCTGATCCTTTAGGGGCAATGGGGCGCGCTGTGGCACGACTTGAAGCACTGGCACGCAGGAGTGGTGTGCTTCCGTTTATGCGATTTTCAGCGGCGCTTTGTGATGGCGAGCGGCTCTATGTTTTTCGATATGCCTCAGATGAGAACGCTCCAACGCTCTACAATCGCTGGAGTGAGAGCCGGAAAGGCTGAGCGATTGTGTCGGAACCGTTGGTCGATGGGGAAAAGGGATGGCATGCGCAAGAGGCAGGAACTGTTGCTATCTTTGAAGGCACGCAAGTGTCCTTTGAACGCTTTGCACCTGAGTGCTCTTCGGACTAGCTTTTTAAGATCGCCTAAAGTGAATAGAATAGAGGCGCCCTGTTTCCAGAGCGCCTCTTTTTGATTTAGCCGATGATCGCATTGAGCGTCGCGCTCGGGCGCATCACAGCGGCGAGTTTGGCTGCGTCAGCGTGATAGTAACCGCCTGTATCTGCGGGCTTGCCTTGCACTGCTGCGAGCTCGGCGATAATTGCCGCTTCGCCATCTGCCAAGGCTTTGGCAACGGGGGCAAACTCAGCCGCAAGGGCTGCATCGTCTGATTGAGCTGCCAAGGCTTCGGCCCAGTAACGTGCAAACCAGTAATGGCTGTCGCGGTTGTCAGGCTCTCCAACTTTGCGCGAAGGCGAGCGGTTGTCATCCAAGATTCCTTGGGTCGCGGCATCAACAGCCTTGCCCAGAACACGTGCTTTTTCGTTGCCTTTGGCGTCAGCCAAGAATTGCAAGCTTTCGCCCAAGGCGCAGAACTCACCCAAGCTGTCCCAGCGGAGGTGGTTTTCTGCGTCAAGCTGTTGCACGTGCTTGGGAGCCGAGCCGCCAGCACCTGTTTCAAAGAGGCCGCCACCTTGCATCAGCTTTACGATCGAAAGCATTTTGGCCGATGTTGCGAGTTCAAGGATCGGGAAGAGATCGGTCAGATAGTCGCGCAACACGTTGCCTGTGATTGCAATGGTGTTTTCGCCTTTTGTGATTGTCTCAAGTGAGGCGCGCGTGGCTTCGCGCGGGGCCATGATTTCAAATTTGTCAGCAACGCCTTTTGCTTCAAGGATAGGCTTCACATATTTGATAAGCTCGGCGTCATGAGCGCGGGCGGCATCAAGCCAGAAGATTGCACGGAAACCTGTGGCGCGTTGGCGATCAATCGCAAGGCTTACCCAGTCTTCAATCGGCGCCTGGCGCGCGGAGGCCGAGCGCCAGATGTCACCCGCCTCGACTGTGTGGCTGTGAAGCACGGTGCCGTCCTCAAGGATCATCTTCACTGTGCCCGCTTCGGCAAGCTCGAAGGTTGTTGGGTGCGAGCCGTATTCCTCAGCCTTTTGTGCCATCAGGCCGATGTTTTGCACTGTGCCGGCTGTTGCAGGATTCAAGGCGCCGTTTTCTTTGAAGAACTTGATGCTCTCGTCATAAACAGGAGCGTAGGAGTTGTCGGGGATGACACAGTTGGTATCACCCTCTTTTCCGTCAGGGCCCCAGCCTTTTCCGCCAGCGCGGATCAGCGCGGGCATGGAGGCATCGATGATCACATCTGAAGGCACATGCAGGTTGGTGATACCACGGTCTGAGTCGACCATATACATGGGTGGGCGGGCTGCCATGCAGGCGTCGATCGCGGCCATGATATCGGCGTTGTCTTTGACCCGCGCGAGAAGATCGCCGAGGCCAGAGTTGGGGTTTACACCAAGGGACTTCAGCGCGTCACCATGGGCTTCAAATACGGGCGCAAGAAATGCGCGCACAGCGTGGCCGAAGATGATTGGATCGGAGACCTTCATCATCGTGGCTTTCATGTGCAGTGAAAAGAGTGTGCCTTCAGCCTTCGTCTTTTCGATCTCTTCTGCAAGGAAGCTGCCAAGAGCCGCAGCACTCATATAAGTTGCGTCAACAACCGTGCCTGCGGGGTATGAAACGCCGTCTTTCAGAACAGTTTCCCCTGAGGCGGTTTCGAGAACGATTTTAGCGGTTGCGGCTTTGGCGAGGGTGGCTGAGGCCTCGTTTGAGAAGAAATCACCGCCTGACATGGCTGCAACACGGGTTTTGCTGTCGGCTGTCCATTTGCCCATGCGGTGCGGGTTGTTTTGCGCGTAGTTCTTAACAGCGACGGCAGCGCGGCGGTCTGAGTTGCCTTCACGCAAGACAGGGTTCACAGCGGAACCTTTGAGCGTGTCATAGGTTACACGAACAGCTTTTTCAGCATCTGTTGCTGGCGTTTCCGGATAGTCAGGCAGAGCATAGCCTTGGGACTGAAGTTCTTTAACAGCCGCTACAAGCTGCGGCACAGAAGCCGAGATGTTTGGCAGTTTGATCACATTCGCTGAAGGGGTCTTAACCAATTCACCCAGCTCCGCGAGATCGTCCGACTGACGCTGCGCTTCTGTGAGGTGATCTGGGAAGGCGGCGAGGATACGGCCCGCAAGCGAAATGTCCTTTGTGCCGACAGAAATGTCTGCAGCTTTGGCAAAACGCTTGATAATTGGTAAAAGCGAGGCGCTGGCAAGCTCTGGGGCTTCGTCAACCTTTGTGTAAATGATATCGGGTGTATGTGTGTCAGCCATCTCAGATCCTTCTCGATCAGGTGTTACGATTCAGATATTTTCCTGTCTCATAGACCAGATCACGCTCAAATGAAAGACGGTATGCAAAAGTATACAGAAAAATTTTGGATCGCATGAGAGGCGACACTTCAAAGTGAAACCTATATATTTCTGTTAGCTTTCCTCCCGTGTTGCACTCTTGGTGTGCGCTCCAGCTTGAGCATAAAGACAAGTGCAACCACGCAAAGCAAAAAGACCCCAATCGCAGCCGGTCGTGGGGTTCCGTCAAAAGCTAAACCGATGGGAATTGCGAAGGCCATTGCAAATACAGTAGACGTACCGCCCAAAATTGAGGCCGCGAGGCCAGCAATGTGCCCGAGCGGTTCCATTGCCATCGCGTTTAAGTTTCCAAGCGTGAGACCCGCCATTGCAAAAAGCGAGAACTGCCAAAAAACGAAGAGCCCGAAATAGACATCGACTGGAAGAGACAGAAAAGTCAGCAGGATCATGCAGGCAGAGAGAGCAACCTGTAAAACAAGCGTGACCGTCGTCAAAAACTGCATCCCGAGCCTCACCACGAGCATCGCGTTAACGATCGATGCGCTGCCTGCAAGGATAGCCACAAGTCCAAACCAATATGGAAAACTTTCAGCGCGCTGGAACGTGATGTCATAGATCTGCTGTACAGAAGACAGTGCAGCGAAGAGAACCGCAAAGCAAAGCGTTTGGACGATAATCACACTCCGCACGACGGGGTATGAGAGCATGTCTTTCAGCGCGCCTTTCAGCTTACCGGCTTCAAACGGGCGCCGCTCTGCTTTTGGAAGTGTCTCCTCAAGTCGCAAGCCAAACCAACCCGTGACCAGAAACGCAAAAATGATGAAGGCTGCAAAAATTCCGCGCCAACCTGTCAACGCGATAATGCCTGCGCCGATGAGTGGTGCGATCGCGGGCACAAGTGTAAAGATCATCATGACAATCGATACAAGCTTGGCCATTTGACGCCCTGAATACAGGTCGCGGATAATCGCGATAGAGACGACACGGGGGCCTGCGATGCCAAGGCCTTGCACAAGGCGCGCGGCCAGAACCAACTCAAGTGTCTGGGCCGCCCACGCCAAAACCGCCCCGACCATATAGAGCACAATGCCAGCATAGATCACAGGCTTGCGACCGAAGCTGTCAGACAGGGGGCCTGTGAAAAAGGTGCCGATGCCCATCCCAAGAACAAAAGCTGTCAGGATCAGCTGCGCTGCATTGAGATTTTCAGGGCTAAGCTCTTCTCCGATTTGGGGCAGGGCGGGAAGCATGGCATCAATCGAGAAAGCGGTCATCGCAAACATCATCGCCATAAGACCGATAAACTCGGCTTTACTCATACGGATTTCGCTCATTCTTGGGTCTCGCGGCGTGGCTCAACGGCTTTTCTTCGGCGCTTTAGAAAAGCAAAATGGCCGAACTGTTGAATGGCCAAGGCGAATATCCCGAGACCTGTAAAAATAAAGACGGTTGTTCCGATCTTGCCAAGCACTGTCGCGGGGACAAGATTGCCGTAGCCCACGGTCGAAAGGGTGACCACCGTGAAGAAGTAAGCATCAATCCAGCTCCAGCCTTCGACAAGGTGGAAAAACACTGTGCCAGACAAGACAACGACAACCAGCAACAAGAGAATAGAGCGTGTCGAGAGGGTCATTTTCCCTGCGCCTCAATCAATTCGTCCATGACTTTGAGCCAAAGCTCGGGAGGCTGGGCTCCAGGTACGGCATGCTGGCTCGCGACAATAAATGTTGGCACAGAATTCACCCCCATTTCACGCGAGTGCGCATCACGGGCCTTGATGTCTTCGACATCAGAGCCAGTCCCAAGGAGCTTGAGCACGAGAGCGGCGTCCATACCCATGCTGTCGGCCACATCCGCGAGCACTTCATGGCTGCCAATATCGCTGCCTTCCTTGAAGTAGGCTTTAAAGAGCGCCGAAACGACAGGGGTTTGACGCCCTTCGATCCCAGCCCAATGAATGAGACGGTGGGCATCAAGAGTGTTTGGCGTTCTTTTCATCGCCTCAAAGTCAATCTTGAGGCCAGCGCGCTCGGCTGTTTCGACAACGGGAGCATAGGCCCGCACCGCGCCTTCTTTGCCGCCAAACTTGGTTTCGAGATACTCGCGCCTGTCCATTCCCGCCTTGGGCATGGTCGGGTTCAACTGAAACGGATGCCACTCAACCGTAAAGGGATGATCAGGGCGTTGCTCAAGAGCGCGGTCAAGATGGGCTTTGCCAATGTAGCACCAAGGACAAATAGGGTCGGAGATAATATCAAGTTTGATCATGAAACTGCCTTTCGCTTTCTCTCTATCTGCGTCAGCCCAAAAGCTAAACCCAAATGGCGAGACCTGTTCTAAATAGCTCGCGCGCTTCAGAGAAAGTCCTTCAAGGCCGCGCGGCGTAGTTTGTTGTTGGGGCCAAGCGGCATAGCGTCGATGCGCCTATAAAGTTTGGGGCGTTTGTAGGCGGCAAGTCTGTCTTTCGCCTGAGCCTCAAGAACAGCTTCATCGACCTTCGCCTCTGATGTATAAAAAGCCGCAATGATGCGCACGTCCTGCTTTATTTCCACATCACAGACGGCGAGGGCCGTTATATTCTGAGCTTCGGGCGCGGCCAAAAGAGCCGCTTCAACTTCAAGCGGGGAGACACGGTAGCCACCGGCGTTCATCATATTGTCGTTGCGGCCCTTGTAATGTATTTGGCCATCCTTAGACAAAACGCCAAGATCACCCGTGAGAAACCAGTCGCCACGATAGCGCTTCTCTGCGTCCTCGTTTGCGTCACGATATCCAAGCATCAAGCCAGGATCAGAGCGGTGCACAGCAATTTGGCCGACCTCGCCTTGGGGCGCAAACCCGTCCTCGGTTAGTAAGGCAATATAACGACCCGTCTGAACGGATCCAAGCGCGCCATTTTTTGCAGGGGCAGTCGGGTTTGCGGAAATAAAGGTGGAACATTCTGACATTCCGTACGCCTCATAAACACCTGTTCCTGTTTCTTTTTTCCACTGGTCGCGGAGCGGCTCACTGAGTTTTTCACCTGCAGAAAGCCCGTGACGGAGCGCTGGCAGATCAAGCCCGCTGCCAGATTTGACAATTTTGCGATACACGCCCGGAGCAGCGGCAAAGATGCTTGCCGAATGGCGTTTCATTAAGTCGGGCAGCGCTGCGGGGGGAATTCCATCTTCAGGGATAAGCGCAGTTGCGCCGATCGTCCATGGGTCCATCAGGCCCGTGCCAAGCGTGTAAGTCCAATTGAAGGCGCCTGCGTGACAGAGCCTGTCGTCTTCTTTGAGATCATACCAACCCTCAAACATCATTTGCCGCGCCCATATCGCTCGGTGGGCGTGCATGACCGCTCGGGGGCGGCCCGACGTCCCTGAGGTGTAAATGATATAGGCCATGCGTTCAGGCTCGCCCATGACATAGTCACAGGGCGGCAAAGCGTGCATTTCTGCAAGATCAACCTCACTGATGCGCTGAAATTCTCCCTCTTCAGGAGACGGAACCGAGGTGCCGTACGCTATCGCCTTTGGTTTGAGCGTCGTGACGATTTTTTCGACTTCGCTCAGAGTGAGCTGTGACGACGTGGGCACAGGGATCACGCCAACAGCGATTGCACCTAGATAAGCGATGGGAAACTCAAGTGTGTTGCCCAAGCGCAAAAGCAGAATATCACCCGCCTTAAGGCCAAGCCTCAAAAGCCCCGTGCCTGTGCCGCGCACGGCGGCCTCAAGCTTGGCGTAGCTCCAGTGCGTGTCTTGGCGGCGCCCCATCACGGTTAGGGCTACTTTTTCGGGCTGCATGGTGGCGCGGCCCAAAACGTGGGCGGCCATATTGAAAGGAGACGGGCAGGGCGCGAAAGGCCCTTTATTGAGTATGCTGTCCATAGTCTTTTGCTAGGGGCTTGGCGCGGGCTGCGCAAGGCCCTATGAAAGCGCCATGACAAATGCGGCTGACCCCAAATCCCTTATCAAGATCGCCCGTGCGGGCGGCGATGCGCCTGCTCCCGAGCAAATAGATCTTGGGACACGTGTGCGAGATCTGCGCAAGAGTCTTGGGCTGACGCTAGAGCAGGCCAGTAAACAAGCAGGGCTGGCGCGCTCTACCTTATCCAAGATCGAAAACGGCCAGATGTCGCCAACCTATGAGGCGCTCAAAAAGCTCGCACAAGGCCTTGAGATTTCTGTGCCTCAGCTGTTTACGCCGCCACAATCCGCGCAAGCCACCGCGCGTATGAGTCTCACACGTTCGGGCGAGGGCGCAGGGCACATCACGGCCACATACGAGCACAGCCTGATGGGCGAAAGCTTGTCGGCGAAGAGAATGCTGCCCTATCAGGCGCGTATCCGCGCACGCAGCATGGATGAGTTTGATGGCTGGGTGCGCCATGACGGCGAAGAGTTTTTGTACGTGCTTACAGGTGTGATACGGCTCTACACCGAGTTTTACGAACCTGTAGAGATGCGCCGCGGTGATAGCGCCTATTACGACGCTTCGATGGGGCACAATGTCGTCTCAGTCAGTGCAGATGATGCAAATGTGCTCTGGGTGACCTCGCTGGGTTAATCCGCCTTTGAGAAGACCAGTGGCAGGACGAGATAGGCGACGCCCACCCCGATCAGCTGCATAACCACAAACATTCCAATATGCTGGGGCGCGATGCCAGCGAATGTATCTGACCAGCCGCGCGCAAATGTGACCGCAGGGTTGGCAAAACTTGTTGAAGAGGTGAACCAGTAAGCGCCCGTGATATAGAGACCAACAAGCGGCGGGACCGTATCAGGTTTGTGAACGACTCCGCCAACAATCACAAACAGCAGTCCAAACGTCGCAATGATCTCTGAACTCCATTGTGCAAAGCCTGTGCGATGCATGGTGTCACTCACTTGCAGGATGGGCATGTCAAACATCACATGTGCAGCCCAAACCCCGAGCAGCGCACCGACGACCTGCGCAATAACATAGGGTAAAAAAGCGCTCCAGGCGTGCACACCGCGCAGGGCGAAAAAAAGGGTCACTGCCGGGTTGAAATGCGCGCCAGAAACGGGGCCAAGACATGTGATAATGCCGTATAAGATGCAGCCCGTTGCGATAGCGTTGGCGAGCAATGCGATGGCGGTGTTTCCCTCCGAGAGCGTCTCTCCCATGATGCCCGAACCTATAACGCCAATCAAAAGAAAGGCTGTTCCAAGGGTTTCGGCAATAAGCTTTTGTTTCATGAGAGTGTTTCCACAGCATCGAGCGCTGCTTTTAAATCTGTTGGTGAGGGATCGGCTGTAAGTGCCTCTAGAAAGGCCTGTGCGCGTAAGTGAAGAAGCCGATAGGCGTCCTCGAAGGCTTGGGGCAAGTCAGCCTCAATCGCTGCTGCAGGATCATCAACGCCCCAATGTGCGCGTACGGGAGCACCAGGCCAAATGGGGCATGTTTCCCCTGCGGCTGACGCACAGACCGTTATGACAGCGTCCATCATGGGCGCGTCGGCGGCAGCAAACTCGTCCCAGCTTTTGGACCGTGCCATAGACGTGTCATACCCTCGTGATGCTAAAAGCTTCAGGGAATAGGGGTGAACCTTGCCTGAGGGCTGTGATCCCGCAGAATAAGCGGTCACGCGGCCTGCACCCTCGGTGTTCAAGATCGCTTCAAGCAGTATTGAACGCGCGGAGTTGCCTGTGCAAAGTACCAGAATATTCATAATCAAGGGGCCTCTTGGGGAGTCGGTGAGGTCACTGCGATTGCATCAACCTCGCGTTGAAGCGATATAGCAGAGAGTTCAGACGCCGGCAGAGCCACAAAGGCGGTGAGGCGATTTTTCAAAACGCCATAGGCGTGCTGAAAAGCAAGGTTTATTTCTGCCTCTGTTCCAGTTGCTTTTGCTGGGTCGGCCATGCCCCAATGGGCTGAAATGGGCTGGTTTGGCCAAGCTGGGCAGGCTTCGTTTGCGGCATCGTCACAAACGGTAAAGACGAAGTCAAACCGAGGGGCGCCATCAGACTGTAACGTGCTTAAGGACTTTGAAAAGAGCTGCGATGTGTCGTGGCCTTTGGCCTCTAGCAGCGCTTTAACGCGCGTGTTTATGTCTGGTCCGGCCTGTGAGCCCGCAGAGTACGCGGTAAACTTTTCTGCGCCAAGCGTGTTCAGGATAGCTTCGGCCATAATGGAGCGTGCAGAATTGGCGCTACAAATAAAGAGAACTTTCACCATGCGGTCCTTCTTCGGCGCAGGCTCATCTGACGCAGAGAATGTGCACACATCTGGGCGGCCTTTGCAGCAATCCCCAAGTAGCGCATCGGTCATTGCCTGTACGCCAATCATGTTGACGCTGTAGTGCAGGTGCGTTGCGCGGCGCTCGCTTGTGATGAGGCCAACGGACTTGAGGGTTGAGAGATAGTCTGACCCTGTGCTCGCTTTCAGCCCCAAGACAGAACATATTTCACCCGCTGGAAGGGCGTCAGGGTAGCGGCGCATCAGAAGCTTAAACAGTGTTATGCGCTGCGGATGACCCAATGTTTGAAGTTGAGATGTTAGCCTGTTTTTCATATTTCGGATATTTCCGAAATTGGGCAAATCTTCAAGTGAAAGTTTTGCAAAAATCAGTCCTCATACCACCAGACGTCAGGCAAAAACCAATAGCCGTCCCCATTGATCGGAATATGGGCGGGGTATTTTAGCTCCTTCACATGGGCAATACGGCTCGTGCCGAAGGCATAGGTCGGTATGACATAACGGCCCGCTGTCAAAATACGATCGAGCGCACGCGTCGCAGCGATAAACTCTGCTTTGTCGTCTGTTCCAACCATTGTCTTGATCATGGCTTCCGCTGCGGGAGAGTTCATACCCATGAGATTGCGCGAACCAGGCGTGTTGATGCCGTCACTGCCCCAATAGAGCATCTGCTCGTTTCCAGGGCTCAATGAAAACCCGCGGCGGATATCAGTCATTTGAAAGTCAAACTCGTTCTGACGGGCAAAGTACTGTGCATTATCAACACTTTCCACTTCGGCTTTGATCCCGAGACGCTCAAGAGCCTGAATATAAATATTGGCAAATGCAAGCAATTCGCCTGCGCCCGTTGGCAAAAGAATTTTGAAGACAAACTCTTGGCCATCAGCGGACTTAAGTGTGCCGTCATTCGCGCTCCAGCCTGCTTCGGACAGTAGCTTGATGGCTTTGCGTAGGTTGGAGCGATTGCGCTTGGTTCCGTCCGAGACGGGCAGGGCGTAGCCTTCTAAAGTGCCCGACGGCAGCTCCGCTGCAAATGGTGCAAGTAGCTCAGCCACGCGGCCTTCGGCGGGGTCATGGGTCATCCCAAGCTCGGAGCCCGAAAAATATGATGTTATTCGTCGCTGTGCACCGCCTGTGACCACATCATTCATGAACTCGAAGTTAAATGCGAGGATCAAGGCCTCACGCACGCGCCAGTCCGCAAAAAGGGGATCACGCGTGTTCATTACAAAACCCGTTATACCTGTGGGCTTACCGTCCTGAATTTCGGCCTTGAGAACGTCCCCGCGCTGCATAGCAGGGTAGTCATAGGCCGTATCCCATTTGTTCGCGTTGTTTTCACGCACAACATTGAGGACGCCCGCTTTGAACGCTTCTTTCAAAACGGTGTCATCAGCAAAGAACTCAATACGAATTTCGTCCAAGTTGGCTGTGCCACGCTGCAGCGGCAGATCGCGGCCCCAATAGTCGGGATTGCGCTTGAGCGTGATATAGCGGTTTGGCTCGTAGTCACCAATCACATAGGCTGCCGAGCCTATTGGCGCGATATCAAAGCCAGATTGATCAAATGCGCGTCCTTCCCATTGCGCTTTCTTGAGGATTGGACGCAGCCCGGCGATCAGGGCCAGCTCACGATTGGCTGTGTTGAATGTGATCCTAAGTGAGCGTGGCCCCGTTCTGCTCAAGCTTTCGACCTGTGCCATAAAACCACGATAGCGCGGGTGGCCCTCGCGACCCAAAGTTTCGTAACTCCAGATGACGTCCTCAAGCGTCACAGGCGAGCCATCAGAGAATCGGGCCTCTTCACGGAGCGTAAATTCCACCCATTCCCGATTCGGACCTGTCTCAATCGATTCGGCCAGAAGCCCGTAGAGCGTAAATGGTTCGTCCCAATTGCGGCCCATGAGGCTTTCATAGGCCAGAAAGCGAAGCTGCCACGGCGCGGTGCCTTTAAAGATAAACGGATGTAAACTGTCAAAGCCTCCCGTGTTGCCTGTGACCACCCGCCCGCCTTTTGGCGCCTCTGGGTTTACATAGGGCAGGGACACAAAATCAGGTGGTAGAGCAGGC
>NZ_JAQWYD010000082.1:0-79325 GCF_029254145.1 Lentibacter sp. | reverse complement strand
ATCTTGCTCCAGAAGCTTTGCAAAGATCGCAAAACCAGAGCCTTTAAAGTGCTCGGAGGTATCCTGCATCTTGATCGGGTTGCGCAGATCGGGCTTGTCGGAGCCATACCATTTGGCCGCATCGCGGTAGCTGATCTGCGGCCATTCGCTGTCTACTTTCTTGCCGCCACCAAACTCTTCAAACACGCCCTGCATGACAGGCTGGATCGTATCAAAGACGTCCTGCTGCTCCACAAAGCTCATCTCAAGGTCAAGCTGGTAGAAGTCTGTCGGCGAACGGTCGGCACGCGGGTCTTCGTCGCGGAAGCACGGCGCAATCTGGAAATATTTGTCAAAGCCCGACACCATGATCAGCTGTTTGAATTGCTGTGGCGCCTGCGGCAAAGCGTAGAATTTACCAGGGTGCAGGCGGCTCGGCACGAGAAAGTCGCGCGCGCCTTCGGGGCTTGAAGCCGTGATAATCGGCGTTTGATATTCACGAAAGCCCTTGTCCCACATGCGGCGGCGGATGCTCGAAACCATATCTGAGCGAAGGTGCATGTTGGCTTGCATCTTTTCGCGGCGCAGATCGAGGTAGCGATAGCGCAGACGCGTTTCCTCAGGATACTCCTGATCGCCAAAGACCATGAGCGGCAGCTCGGCCGCCGATCCAAGCACTTCCATGTCGCGCACAAAAACCTCAATCTCGCCTGTTGGCAGCTTGGGGTTCACAAGACTCGCGTCGCGCGCTTTCACTTCACCGTCGATACGCACGCACCACTCAGAGCGCAGCTTTTCCACAGCCGCAAAAGCAGGGCTGTCAGGGTCACAGATCAGCTGTGTCATGCCATATGTGTCGCGCAAGTCGATAAACAGCACGCCGCCGTGGTCACGAATACGATGGACCCAGCCCGAGAGGCGAACGGTTTCGCCGACATTGGCTTTGGTCAAATCAGCGCAAGTCTGGCTGCGGTAGGCGTGCATAGGTCTATCCTTTTCAGGGCATCTGGAGTGCATATAAAGCTCGCGCCGATACACATGGCCCAAGGGCAAAAGTCAAGCCATGTGGTACGGAAGACTCTTTTGCCGCGCTGTTTTCACGGTGTTTCTATCCAAGCCGCAGCAGATATGCCATTTTCGCGCAAAATAACGAGCGGTTCCTATCAGATGCAGCGTCTTGCTTACCCAGTCTGCGCCCTGCTTTTCGCGGGCCTTTTCCTTTTGATGTTCCTGAATACGGCCTCACCCGATTTGAGCGCTCTGTTTCAAGCGGCTCATGCTGTCAGCATAGGGCAATCCAGCACAATCTATGCGCTCGGCTCAGATCCCCTCAAGGCCGATGCGCTCTATGTCTATCCCCCACTATGGGCCTGGCTGATTGCCCCTCTCACCCAACAGGTGAGCTTTGAAGCCTTTTCAAAAGCCATGTTTTACGCGCATGTGACGATGCTCTGCGCCTCGGTCGGACTGGCGTGGAAAGTCGTGCGCCCGCCGCACATAAAGTCTGAGCATTTCATCTTTGTCAGCTTTGCCTTGCTCGCGCTGTCTGCTCCCGTTTTTCAAGCCTTGGGCCAGAACCAGCCGCAAATCCTGACGCTGTTTCTCGTTCTGCTGGCGTTCGAGCGCTACCGCGCAGGCAGCTTCGCCATGGCAGGAATGATCCTCGCTGTCGCGGCCGCCTTCAAACTGTCGCCACTGTTTCTCGTGCTGATCTTCATTCTGGAGCGCAACGGGCGCGCAACCGTTGCTTTTGTTGCTACAGGGCTTTCGCTCGCTCTGATGAGCCTAGCCTTGGCAGGTTGGCCCATGCATCTGCGTTTTCTGGAGCTGATCAGAGAGATCGACAATGTGATTATCCTCAGCAACACCAACTACGCTCCAGAACTTCTGCTCTATCAGCTGCAAGCCTTCGCAAGCGGCGCAGAGACTTCAAGCTGGAGCATGAGCCAAACCATGGCCACGCCAGAGCCGTTTTGGCTAAGCGTATTCATGGCCGCCCTAATGCTGTCCGCTCTCACCGCTCTGATCTTGATGCGTCCGCGGCTTATCCCCGGAACGGCTGTGCCTGTTTTGCTTATGGGCTTTGCTTTGGCCACAGCGCTCTTCGGACCAGCCTCTTGGGGGCATTACTTCGTCTTACCGCTCTTGCTCCTGCCAACCCTCTTTCACATCCTCCCGCGCCTCACTGCATGGCGCTGGATCATCGCGCTGGGTCTTTTGCAAAGCTTTCCCGCATATCTTATCTATTTTGAGATGAGTGAGGCCCTCTATGTTACAACGCTTATGGGCGTGCTCTGCTTTGGCGGGTTGCTTCTGGCGCTTGTTAGCTCGGTGTTTCGTGCCGTTCGTTTTGAGCCTGATGTGCCGATGCACTTCCGCTAAAGCGGTTCTGCGCCAAATCACCCCAACTTCATAGCGCTTTGGGCTTGCACCCACGGCCCCCATAGCTATAACCCACGACAATTTGCGCAGACCTGCCTGCGCTCTATTCTGCTGCATAAATGATGGGGGCCCCTATGCCGAAGAGAGACGATATCAAATCGATCATGATCATCGGAGCGGGGCCTATTATAATCGGGCAAGCGTGCGAATTTGACTACTCAGGCACACAAGCCTGTAAAGCCCTTAAAGAAGAGGGCTACCGTGTCATTCTGGTAAACTCGAATCCTGCCACGATCATGACAGACCCTGAACTTGCCGACGCAACCTACATCGAGCCGATCACGCCCGAAGTTGTCGCCAAGATTATCGAAAAAGAGCGCCCCGATGCGCTTCTGCCCACAATGGGCGGCCAAACAGGCCTCAACACCTCGCTCGCACTTGAAGAAATGGGCGTGCTTGAGAAATTCGGCGTTGAAATGATCGGTGCCAGCCGCGCCGCGATTGAAATGGCAGAAGACCGGAAGCTCTTCCGCGAAGCGATGGACCGCCTCGGAATCGAAAACCCGAAGGCCACCATCATCACCGCACCCAAGAAAGAAAACGGCAGCGCCGATCTTGACGCAGGCGTGCAGCTCGCCCTCGCCGATCTTGAAGAAATTGGTCTCCCAGCCATCATCCGCCCCGCCTTTACCATGGGCGGCACAGGTGGCGGCGTTGCATACAACCGCGAAGACTATATCCACTTCTGCCGCACAGGCATGGACGCCTCGCCCGTGAACCAGATTCTCGTCGATGAGTCGCTTCTGGGCTGGAAAGAATTTGAAATGGAAGTTGTCCGCGACAAAGCCGACAACGCCATCATCGTCTGCTCGATTGAAAACATCGACCCGATGGGTGTCCACACAGGCGACAGTATCACAGTTGCCCCAGCTCTGACGCTGACAGACAAAGAATACCAAGTCATGCGTAACCACTCGATCGCTGTTTTGCGTGAGATCGGCGTTGAGACAGGCGGCTCCAACGTGCAGTGGGCCGTAAACCCCGCTGACGGCCGCATGGTTGTCATCGAGATGAACCCGCGCGTCAGCCGCTCCTCAGCTCTTGCATCCAAGGCCACAGGTTTCCCGATCGCCAAGATCGCTGCCAAGCTCGCTGTTGGCTACACTCTTGATGAGCTCGACAACGACATCACAAAAGTGACGCCAGCAAGCTTTGAGCCAAGCATCGACTACGTCGTCACCAAAATCCCGAAGTTTGCCTTCGAAAAATTCCCAGGCTCCGAGCCCTACCTGACCACAGCGATGAAATCTGTGGGAGAGGTCATGGCCATCGGTCGCACCATCCACGAATCGATGCAAAAGGCGCTCGCCTCCATGGAGTCAGGCCTCACTGGCTTTGATGAGGTGGTGATCGAAGGCGCGCCAGAAAAAGCCGCCCTGACAAAAGCGATCAGCCAGCAAACACCTGACCGCATGCGCACCATCGCACAAGCCATGCGCCACGGCCTCACCAATGAAGAAATTCACGGCGTCACAATGTTTGACCCGTGGTTCCTTGATCGCATCCGCGAGATCGTCGATGCCGAAGAGGTTGTCCGCGCAAACGGCCTGCCCAGTGACGAAAAAGGCCTGCGCGAACTCAAGATGCTCGGCTTCACAGACGCACGCCTCGGCATTCTGACTGGCCAGAGCGAAAACGATGTGCGCCGCGCCCGTATCGCCAAAGGCGTCAAAGCCGTATTCAAGCGGATCGACACATGCGCCGCCGAATTCGAAGCGCAAACACCTTACATGTATTCCACATACGAAGCCCCCATGATGGGCGAAGTTGAGTGCGAAGCGCGTCCATCTGAGCGCAAAAAAGTCGTCATCCTCGGCGGCGGTCCAAACCGCATCGGCCAAGGCATCGAATTTGACTATTGCTGCTGCCACGCCTGCTTTGCGCTCGCGGATGTCGGCTATGAAACCATCATGGTCAATTGCAACCCAGAGACAGTCTCAACCGACTATGACACCTCGGACCGCCTCTATTTCGAGCCATTAACTTTCGAACACGTGATGGAAATCCTGCGTGTCGAGCAAGAAAACGGCACGCTCCACGGCGTCATCGTCCAGTTCGGCGGCCAGACCCCACTTAAGATCGCTCAGGCACTCCACGATGAGGGCATCCCAATCCTCGGCACAACGCCCGACGCGATCGACCTCGCCGAAGATCGCGAGCGTTTTCAAGAGCTTGTAAATAAACTCGGCCTCAAGCAGCCGAAAAATGGCATCGCCTCCACAGACGCGCAGGCACTGGCCATTGCCGAAGATATCGGCTTCCCGCTGGTCATCCGTCCCTCCTACGTTCTCGGTGGCCGTGCCATGGAAATCGTGCGCGACATGGCCCAGCTTGAGCGCTATATCTCCGAGGCCGTCGTCGTCTCGGGCGACAGCCCCGTGCTGCTTGACAGCTACCTCTCCGGTGCAATCGAGCTTGACGTCGACGCGCTCTGCGACGGCAAAAAAGTGCATATCGCAGGCGTGATGGAACATATCGAAGAAGCAGGCGTTCACTCAGGCGATAGCGCATCAAGCCTGCCGCCTCACTCGCTCCCTGCCGACATCATCAAAGAGATCGAAAAGCAAACTGTACAGCTCGCCCTCGCCCTTGAGGTACGTGGCCTTTGCAACATCCAGTTCGCGGTCAAAGATGGTGAGATCTACCTTATCGAGGTTAACCCGCGCGCCAGCCGCACCGTGCCTTTCGTTGCCAAGGCGACAGACAGCGCCATCGCTTCCATCGCTGCACGCCTCATGGCGGGCGAAACACTCAATGATTTCAAACACCGCGGCCCTTACGCCAAAGATGCCAAGCCTGGCTCAATTAAAAATACCGACCCGATGACACTGGCAGATCCAAACATGCCTTGGTTCTCGGTCAAAGAAGTGGTGCTGCCCTTCGCCCGCTTTCCAGGCGTTGACACAATCCTCGGTCCAGAAATGCGCTCGACAGGTGAAGTCATGGGCTGGGATCGCTCCTTCCCCCTCGCCTTCCTCAAGGCGCAGATGGGCGCAGGCACAGTGCTCCCCTTTGAGGGTCGCGTCTTTTTCTCGATCAAGGATATGGACAAGACCAGCCAGCTTGTTGAAACAGCCCAAACCCTTGTGGACCTAGGCTTTGCCATCGTCGCAACAGGCGGCACAGCAAGCTTCCTTGAGGAGCACGGCATCACATGTGAAGTGGTCAAAAAGGTCTATGAAGGCCGCCCCAACGTGGTCGACATGCTCAAGAACGGCGATATCCAGCTCTTGATGAACACCACCGAAGGCGCAGCCGCCGTAGAAGACAGCCGCGAAATCCGTTCTGTCGCGCTCTATGACCGCATCCCATATTTCACCACAGCCTCAGGCGCGCACTCTGCCGCACTGGCCATGAAAGCCCGCAGCGAAGGCGACCTCGGAGTGACGAGCCTACAAGGCTAAGCGTATGTCGAGCGACTACAACCCACCCTCTGATCCGCTGGATATCATCCATGCGGATCATGAGCTCATTTCAGTGAATAAGCCCTCCGGCCTCCTGTCCGTTCCGGGCAAGGGCGAGCATCTGGCCGATTGCTTGATCACCCGTGTCCAAGCCGCCTTCCCTGGCGCGCTTCTCGTGCATCGGCTGGATCGGGACACATCGGGTGTGATGATCTTCGCCGCCACGCCCCACGCACAGCGGCACTTGGGTCTTCAGTTTGAAAAGCGCCAAACCAAGAAAGCCTATATCGCCCGTGTCTTTGGGCGGCTTGAGCCGAAGACAGGCACTGTCGATTTGCCTCTGATCGTGGATTGGCCCAATAGGCCCCGTCAGATGGTTTGTCATGAAACAGGCAAGCAAGCTCAGACCGATTGGAAAGTGCTCAAAGCTGCAGATGACGAATCACGGGTTCGGCTTTTCCCCAAGACGGGCCGCAGCCACCAGCTCCGCGTCCATATGCTTGCTCTCGGTCATCCGATCTTGGGGGATCCCTTCTATGCAACGGGGGCAGCCTTAAGCCACCCCCGTCTAATGCTTCACGCCGAAGAGCTGCGCCTGCGCCACCCTGATGGTGGCAAAGGCATGCGGTTTTTTGCCAAGGCGCCCTTCTGAACCGAACGCTGCGTTAAGTTGATTTTCCTTAACATTTTCACGATTCAGCCGGTGCACGGGTTGTGCACGCATTGTGCACGCTTTTCACCCCCCCGTTTTCGGGCCTCCAGCGCGCCGTTAACCCTACCGCGCGCTGGTCCGTTTTGCGTGTTAGGCGTCGTTCGACCAGCCAGAGACTGCCTTCACTTCAAGGAAGTCATCAAGCCCCCATTTGCCGCCTTCACGGCCGTTGCCCGACTGTTTCATGCCGCCAAAAGGCGATCCTGCCCCACGGCCCTGACCGTTCATCTCGACCATGCCAGAGCGCAAACTACGCGCCATGCGGTTGAGCCGCGCGCCGTCTTGAGTCTGCACATAGTTGGTGAGGCCATAGACCGTGTCATTGGCCATCGCGACAGCCTCTTCTTCAGTCTCAAACGCCATGATCGACAGCACAGGCCCGAAGATTTCTTCGCGCGCAATGGTCATATCAGAGGTCACATCTGCAAAAACAGTAGGCCGTACATAGAAACCTTTGTTGAGACCTTCAGGGCGACCAACGCCGCCCGCAACAAGCCGCGCGCCTTCGTCGATACCCATCTGGATCAGATCTTGGATCTTGCCCCACTGCACCGCATTGACCACAGGGCCAATGTGGCGGCCAGATTCTGAGGCTGGACCAACCGTCACTGCGTTGGCAACTTCTGCAGCTGTTTCAACAGCTTGGTCATAGATATCCCGCTGCACAAGCATACGGCTCGGCGCGTTACAGCTCTGCCCCGTGTTGTTCATCATATGAAGTACACCGCGCTTTACGGCCTTTTCGTCCGCGTCAGCAAAGACCACGTTTGCACCCTTACCACCGAGCTCAAGTGATACACGCTTGAGCGTGTCAGCCGCCGATTTCGAAATGAGCTTACCCGCACGTGACGAGCCTGTGAAGCTCACCATGTCCACATCTTCATGTGCCGTCAGCTGGCTCCCAACGCCGACACCGTCGCCGTTCACGAGATTGAACACACCCGCAGGAAAGCCCGCTTCATTCATCATCTCAGCAAAGAGCATCGCATCAAGCGGCGTCTCTTCCGAAGGCTTGAGCACCATGGTGCAACCCGCAATCGCCGCCGCACCAACCTTGAGCGTGACTTGGTTCATCGGCCAGTTCCAAGGCGTAATCAGCGCTGCAACTCCGACCGCCTCGTGAATAACACGGTCGTTTGGCGCATGATCACCTAGCGGTCCTTCAAACTCAAAGTTCTTCGCAGCCCGAATGAAGTTAGACAAATGCCACGTCCCCGCGCCCACTTGCGAAGATTTGGCCATATCCACAGGCGCGCCCATTTCTTGCGCAATCATCTCGCCCATTTCATCGCCACGACGTTTGTAAACTTCGAGCAGCTTCTCAACCAGTGCGATCCGCTCTTCAACAGGTGTCGCCATCCAAGCAGGCAACGCGGCTTTAGCAGCTGCCACCGCTGCATCTGTATCTGCCTGTCCACCCAGTGAAATAACAGCAAAGGCCTCTTCTGTGGACGGGTCAATAACCTGATAGTCCTTACCAGCCTGAGGGGCTACCCATTGGCCACCAATGTAAAAGTCGCGTTTCTCAATCATGATCATTCTCCCAAGAATTTGGGGCACTTTGTCACCCCATCGCATTTGCTGCAAGACGCCCCTTTCACTAGGACGCAACGTGAATATATATATTCGGAAGGCAGAATTTAACGATCACCCCAAACAAAAGGAGCCACGCTATGGGCCTTCGCATTAATGACATCGTCCCTAACTTTACAGCCCAAACAGACGAGGGCGAAATCAAGTTCCACGACTGGATCGGCGACAGCTGGGCGATTCTTTTTTCGCACCCAAAAGACTTCACGCCCGTTTGCACAACAGAGTTTGGCGCTGTCTCACAGCTCGCTGACGAGTGGGACAAACGCGGCTGCAAGGTCATCGGCCTTTCCGTTGACAGCGTAGAAGAGCACCACGGCTGGAAGAAAGACATCGAAAGCTATGCCAGCGCAAAAGCGGGCTTCCCAATCATTGCCGATGAAGATCTCGCCGTTTCAAAGGCCTTTGATATGCTGCCAGCCGATGCTTACCTTCCCGATGGTAGCACAGCCGCCGACAGCGCATCTGTGCGCTCGGTTTTCATCATTGGCCCAGATAAACAACTCAAGCTTTCAATGACATACCCCATGAACGTCGGCCGTAACTTCGCAGAAGTCCTGCGCGCGCTCGATGGCCTTCAGATGGCCAATGGCAATGGCGTTGCAACACCAGCAAACTGGACTGCAGGTCAGGATGTGATCATCCCTACAAGCGTTTCCGATCAAGACGCTGCCGCAAAGTTTGGCGAATTCACGACTGTTTTCCCCTATCTGCGCACAACAAAAGCGCCGTCCTAAATAAATACAAGCGCGCCGCTATAGCAGCGGCGCGCATCTCTACATGGATTAAGACTTTATACGCGCGCCCGTTTCAGGCAGTCTGCCTACGATTCTTCCTCTGAGTGAATTGAGGCCCCAATGCGCGCTCTGCAAACCCTTGCCATATGTCTATTTGCCAGTATCGCTGGAGCCGAAGAGGCGCCTATCGGACAACATCTCGACATTGAGTTAAATGCCGCAACCCAGACAGATCAGGGGTGTCAGCTGTCGTTCTTGCTCATCAACGGTCACGCTCAAGATATCAAGAGTGCCGTTTTTGAAACTGTCCTCTTTGATACTGCAGGAGCAGTCAAGCTGCTGACACTGTTTGACATGGGCGAGCTGCCCACAAGCCGCCCACGAGTGCGCCAGTTTATTCTCCCCCAAACACAATGTGCCGAGCTTGGCCAAGTCCTCTTCAACGGCAGCAAAAGCTGCTCAGCAGAAACGCTGGAGGCGACCGACTGTATGGACGGCCTGACCCTGCATAGCCGAACAAACATCAAGGTGCTGGGATGAATGATGTCTTATCTTCTCTGTCGAGAGTAGCTGAACTTGGCGGGCCTGTTGTAGTCATACTTATGGGTGTCTCCGTTCTCACGCTGGCACTTGTTTTGTACAAGCTATGGCAGTTTCGTGCTTCTTCCGTCGGAAAACACAGCGCTCTTCACCGCGCCATAGCGGCTTGGGACGAAGGCCAATCCGCAGAAGCCGAAAGCGCCCTGAAACAGTCACACAGCTATCTCGCCCCACTGATTGCCTCAGGCTTTGCTTTGGCACCCCGCGAGCGCCTTGCCGCAGAAGCGGAAGCACGCTTCGCCACTTTGGAGGGCGGCTTTCGCGCGTTAGATAGCGTTGCACAGCTTGCGCCACTCCTTGGCCTCTTTGGGACAGTTATGGGCATGATTGACGCCTTTCAATCGCTTCAGAGCGCAGGCAGCCAAGTTGATCCCTCTCTCTTAGCGGGCGGCATCTGGGTCGCGCTCCTCACCACAGCCGTTGGTCTTGCAGTGGCCATGCCAACAGCGATGGTTCTGAGCTGGCTTGAGTCTCGGATGGATGGCGAGCGCGTTTTTGCAGACACTGCAATCCAGACAATTTGCGCGCCGCGAGAGTCACAGCCCGATGATTAGAGCCGCGCGCAGACGGAGGCGCTTGTCGATGACCTCACTCATTGACGTTATCTTCCTGTTGCTATTGTTCTTCATGCTGTCCTCCACGTTTTCCCGTTATGCTGAGGTCGAACTTGTCGCAGCCGCGCGTGGCAATGCAGCAATTGAAACACCGCCTCTCTTCGTTCAGCTCAGTCCAGATGCCGTTACGGTCAACGGACTTCCACAGGACTTAGCCTCCCTCAACTTGCCCGAAGGGGAGCAGCGCCTGCTGGTGTCCCTGAAGCCCGATGTCACAGCCCAAAGGCTGACGGATCTGCTTGTTGCCTTGCGCCGATTTAACCAGATCACTGTTACCGTTCTGACCTCGAGCTGAATTATGCAAAAAAAACTGCGCAAATCTCAGGTCTCCAGCCGCCGCGAACCAACAATCGCACTTATCAACATCGTCTTTCTCATGCTGATTTTCTTTCTCATAGCGGGGACACTTGTCACGCCACTTGAGGCCGATTTGAAGCTCGTGAACACATCCGAGCTAGAAGGAACAGCCCCCCCCGATGCGTTGGTCTTGAATGCGGCCGGGCAGCTAAGCTTTCGCGGCGAAGTGATAACCCCCTCCGCCTATATGACCACGGCGCGTGAGGCCGAGGGCGCATATATAAGACTGGTGCCAGACCGTGCCGTTCCAGCAGCCACGCTGGTCCAGATTGCTTCAGAACTGAAAGCTGCGGGCGCAGGCGCTGTTGTTCTCGTGACAGAAAAGGCGCTGCCATGATCGCCTCCTCTGGCATAGCCAAAAGTATTGCCTTCACAGCAGCGATCGTGCTCCATGCCGCGCTCTTATGGGAATACGCCCCAAAGACGACAGAGATTGCGACAGAAGGGGCGAGAGGCGCGCTGGAAACCAGGCTTGGTGATAGCTTTGAGGATATGAGTAAAGGGGTTCTCTCACCTGTAGAGACAGAAACAACAGCTCTATCCCCAGAGCTCCCAAGCACAGCACAACAAGTGTTTCCGACAACAGCTATGTCGGCGACTGCCGTTAAAGCCCTGCCCGCTGAAGCCATCGCTGCCCAGCCAATCGAAGACACAGCGGTTGTGAAATCGCCGCGCCCTGCCCAAAGACCAAAAGCGCTTGAGACGGAACCAAAACCTACGCCAAAGGCCTCCAAAAAAACCAAGCCCAAAACAGGTGCATCAAAAGAAAGCCGCAAAGGCGCCCAAAGCGGAAAAGCCAAAGCAGCACAAGCGCCGAAATCGACAGGAGCGTCCCCCACTCAGACCACAGGCAATGCGGCCGCCCAAAACTATCCTGGGAAAGTAATGCGTAAGATTTCCCGTGTACCCAAACCGCGTATCGCCTCTAAAGGCTCTGCCACAGTCCGCTTCACCATCTCAGTTGAAGGTGGCCTTGCTGCGGCCACTATTGCAAAAAGCTCTGGCTCAAGCGAGCTTGACCGCGCAGCGCTCAAAGTCGTGGCCCGCGCGGCCCCTTTCCCAAAGCCGCCAGCTGGCGCACAGCGAAGCTTCACCCTCAAAATAAGCGGAAAATAGGAAGAGCCGCACCCTGTAAGCGCGGCTCCTATGAACCTAGACGTAACCACTATTGGTAGTCGTTATTCAGCTTGATCAAGCAGTCCTGCCTTGAACAAAAAACCTGCTGCGACTGCTCCAAGAACTGGCGCAACAATAAACAACCAGAGTTGTGAAATGGCATGACCGCCCGCGAAAAGAGCTGGCCCAATCGAGCGCGCAGGATTGACCGAAACACCAGTCACCTTGATGCCAACCAAATGGATCAGCACAAGCGTGATACCAATCGCCAGCCCTGCCATCGCTGCAGGCGCACCCTTGCCAGTCGCACCGAGTATCACGACAACAAACAAGAAGGTCGCAACCAATTCAAAAAGAAAAGCCGCGGCCATATTGTATTCGCCAAGATACCCAGCGCCCCAGCCATTTTGCCCAACCCATTAATGGCGACGCTGTAGTCTGCCTTGCCCGTCGCAATCGTCAAAAGCACAAGCGCCGCAGCAATCGATCCAGAGATTTGTGCGGCAATGTATTGCACAGCCTCTCCCACCTGCATGCGCCCAGCAGCCACAGCACCAAGCGACACCGCTGGATTGATATGACAGCCCGAAACTGGCCCGATCCCATAAGCCATGCCGATCAGTGCAAATCCAAAGGCAAAGGAAATGCCAGCCAATCCGATTCCTGTTGTCCCATCAGCGCCTGCAATGACGGCTGCGCCGCACCCGAACAAAACAAGTGTAAAAGTGCCAATAAACTCTGCTATCATTTTCTTCATGGGTTACATTACCTCTCGTTAAAACCTGTTGTGTAAAGACACTGCGCCAGAAAGCGCTCACAGGAACGGGGAATTTCAGAGCGGCAAGCCCAAAAGAAAAAAGCCCCAGCGCAGTGCCGGGGCTTTTCTTATCAACTGCTAGGCAAGATTACTCTTCGCTGTCGCCGTCTTTTTTCGCGTCAGGCGCGATTTCTTCGCCTGTTTGTTGATCAACAACTTTCATCGAGAGACGCACTTTGCCGCGATCGTCAAAGCCCAAAAGCTTTACTTTCACGTCTTGGCCTTCCTTCAGAACATCTGAAGGATGGTTCAAGCGACGGCTCTCAATTTGGCTCACGTGTACAAGGCCGTCACGCTTGCCAAAGAAGTTCACAAATGCGCCGAAGTCGACGATTTTCACAACTTTACCGTCGTAAACTTGGCCTTCTTCTGGCTCAGCCACAATCGAGTGAATCATGTCGTAGGCTTTCTTGATCGCTTCGCCGTTCGGGCTAGCAATCTTGATGATGCCTTCGTCATTGATATCGACTTTCGCGCCAGACACTTCAACGATCTCACGGATGACTTTGCCGCCCGAGCCGATCACTTCGCGGATTTTATCCGTCGGGATCTGCATGGTCTCGATGCGTGGTGCGTGGATTGAGAAATCCTGTGCGCCATCAATCGACTTGTTCATCTCTTCAAGGATATGGAGACGGCCCGCTTTCGCTTGCTCAAGGGCTTTTTCCATAATCTCTTGCGTGATGCCCGCGACTTTGATGTCCATCTGCAGCGAGGTGATGCCGTCGGCAGTCCCTGCGACTTTGAAGTCCATATCACCGAGGTGATCTTCATCGCCAAGGATGTCTGTCAGAACAGCATAGGAGCCATCATCTTCAAGGATCAGACCCATCGCAACACCAGCAACCGCAGACTTGAGCGGAACACCAGCATCCATCATCGACAGTGAGCCACCGCAAACAGACGCCATCGAAGATGAGCCGTTTGATTCTGTGATCTCTGACACAAGGCGGATTGTGTATGGAAAATCAGTCGCAGCAGGCAAAACAGCCTGAAGCGCACGCCAAGCCAGCTTACCATGGCCGATTTCGCGGCGACCGGGAGGGCCCACGCGACCAGCTTCACCAACCGAATAGGGAGGGAAGTTGTAGTGCAGCAGGAAGTTTGATTTGAAGTTGCCGTGCAGTGCGTCGATGAACTGTTCGTCGTCGCCCGTGCCGAGCGTTGTCACAACGAGGCCCTGAGTTTCGCCACGTGTAAACAATGCAGAGCCGTGTGTGCGTGGCAGGAGACCTGTCTCGCAAACAATCGGACGCACCGTATCAAGCGCGCGACCGTCGATCCGCTTGCCTGTTTTCACAACGTCGCCACGCAGGATGCCAGCTTCAAGCTTCTTGAGAGCAGAACCGAGGTTCGCATCTGCAAGTTGCTCTTCTGTCAGCGCGCCCATGATGGTTGCTCGTGCCGCAGAAACAGCAGCCGTACGCTCTTGCTTATCGGTCAAAGCAAATGCAGCACGCATCGCTGTTTCGCCTGCCGCTTTCACAGCTTCATATAGCTCTGTGTACTCTGGTGGCTGGAAGTCAAACGGCTCTTTTGCAGCAGATTCGGCCAGTTCAATGATCAGGTCGATCACAGGCTGAATGCTGTCATGTGCAAATTTCACCGCACCAAGCATCTCTGCTTCAGTCAGCTCATACGCTTCTGATTCAACCATCATTACGGCGTCTTTTGTACCTGCAACAACGAGGTCAAGGCGCTGCTCAGGATTCTGACGCAGGTCTTGCATGTCATCAACCGTTGGGTTGAGCACATATTCGCCGTCAACAAAGCCGACACGTGCCGCAGCAACTGGGCCCATGAACGGCGCGCCAGAAATGGTCAGAGCTGCAGAAGCAGCGATCATCGCAACCATGTCAGGGTCGTTTACGAGGTCGTGCGACAGCACGGTACACATGACCAGAACTTCGTTTTTGAAGCCAGGAACAAACAGTGGGCGGATCGGACGATCGATCAGGCGTGCTGTCAGTGTTTCTTTTTCGGTCGGGCGCGCTTCGCGCTTAAAGAAGCCGCCAGGCACTTTGCCGGCCGCATAGTATTTCTCTTGGTAGTGAACCGTCAGCGGGAAAAAGTCTTGGCCCGGCTTAGGCTGCTTGGCGAATGTCACGTTTGCCATGACAGATGTTTCACCGAGTGTCGCGATGACAGAGCCATCGGCTTGACGAGCAACCTTGCCCGTTTCGAGTGTAAGCGTTTCTTCGCCCCACTCCATGGTCTTCTTCGTAATGTTAAACATTTTCGTTTCCTGTGTCGGAGCTCTCATGGGCGTATCCCATGTCTCCTGTTTGAATGGCGGCCCCATTGCCGCCGGCCCTTTTCTATCCTGATTGAAGCGCTAGGGCCGTGGCGCAACCTCTCAGATAGGGCGCGGCATACAGGAGTTTTGCAACATTTGAAAGCCTTATAAGGCTATCCGCTGGCCGCCCCTTTCAAGCGTATCAAATTGACCCCTGCGAGTGCCGACAGGATGATACTCCCACCCCAAAGCGCGGCCTGCCCGGGGAACTCCCCGATCACCCACCAGACGAGCACAGGCCCGAGAAGCGCCTCCAGTAACAAAATCAAGCTCACTTCTGCCGCGCCAATATATTGCGGCCCCGTAGTGAGTAGGCCAAAGCCAAGTGGGACAACAACCGCGCCCAGAGCCAACATCAAAACCCAGCTATGAATAGGGACAACAAGGCTTGGCGCGAGCAACCCTGCTGCCAGTGCAGTCAGCAACCCCGATAGGCCCATTGCGGGAACCATACTAATGTTCTTCTGCGCGCGCGCAATACTAAACGTCAGCGCGAGCGATACCGCACCGCCAAAGGCAGCCATGTCTCCCATCAGGTTCCCCTCGCCACCCGCGCTGCCAGCAGCAATTACAAATACCCCTAAGAGGGCCCCTCCTATTCCGACCCAAGTCAACCGGTCTACATGTTCTTTCAACACAACAATCGATATCAGCGCTGCGATCACAGGAGATGTCGCTGAAATAAGCAGGACATTTGCGGCTTGGGTTTTCTCAACAGCATAGAGGAAATAGAACGTGCCCAGAGCAAAAATGGCTGCCAAAGCCCAGCCACTCCGCCCGACACGCACCACATCTCGCATCGGCCTGCGCTGTAAAAACACGCCCCATACGCCCAGAATGACCAAACCGCTGAGCAGCCCGCGCCAGAAAAGCTTGGTCAGCGTATCCGCATCAATCAAACGCACCAAGAGCACATCAGGAGAGATCACCAACACACCCGCGAGCGTGATCAAAAGACCTTTCGTTGCCAAACTCATGTCGCAGAGCCAAAAAGCTTGGTGATAAAGTCGCGGAACCACGGATCAACAGTTCTGTGTGTCTCCTCCGCAAATGCGTCCTGCTGATGGCGGCTTTGGACACCAACTCGCGCGTCATGTTCGCCAGACCAAGGCGCTGCCTGCCAATCCTTGAACATCTCATCTGTTACCTCTGGGTGAAATTGGAAACCATAGGTCTTTTCCCCATAGCGAAATGCCTGATGGGGAAACGTTTCACTGCGCGCCAAAAGCTCGGCCCCCTCGGGCAGCGTGAACGCATGAAAATGCGCCTGTGGAACGCGCAAACCTGCGGGCATGAAATCCGCGTCCAGTGTTTCAAGCTCATAGTAGCCAAATTCGCAGGGTTCCCCCTCCAGCGGGCCCACCTCGCCCCCTAAGCTATGCGCAATCATCTGCGCCCCTTGGCAAAGCCCAAGCACAGGCAAACCAGCGCCGATACAAGCCTCAAGCCATTGCATTTCATCCTGCAAAAACTTCATATCTGGAATATCTGTGATGCAATACTTGCCGCCATAGACAATCGTCCCGGCAATATCATCGTCAAGCATGGGCAGAGTATCACCTGCATAAAGGTGACGATTTAAAACCTCATAGCCTAGCCGCTCCAATTGGTCAGCAGCACGGTCTGTGTGACGACTTTCGCCATGATGAATGAGAACAACTTTTTGCGCCATAGACTGGACCCTTTTTTCAAGTTTTCCAGCCCCTGTGCCCCGGTGCAAGTGGGATCTTTCGATATAACTCTATCGCAGGTGAGACAGTCTCAAACAAGCAAATCCTGCCAAATTCGCAACACAGTGTTTTAAAACCAACTGTGGATTTTCTATGCAATATTGCCGACAATTGTCTTAGTTTGTGTGAGTGAGCTTATGATACCCCGCTTCTTGTTTGTAATCTTATGTTTTGCCTTCTGGGGACTCGCTCCACATCAGGCTGCCCAAGCACAAGAAAAGCCCAAAATTCTCGCAATAGGTGATAGTCTCATGGCTTGGCACCGAATTGACGACAAATCAATCGCTGACTCTATTGCTGCCTCACTGGGCGAGCCCGTTCTCAACCGCGCCATCTCAGGTGCACGCATTATTTACGGCCTACCCCTCACTAGCGCGATGGGTCTGCGCATTTCCAATCAGTTTCGTGACCGCGAACGCTATGACTGGGTCATTATTACAGGTGGAGGCAACGACTTTATGCTTGGCTGTGGCTGTGCTCGCTGCGACAGGCGGATGAACAGAATGCTGACCGCTGACGCAAAGCAAGGGGACATTGTCAGCCTAATCGCCCGTATCCACCAAACAGGTGCACGCGTGGTCTATCTCGGCTATCTACGCACCCCAGATATGGACTCGCCAATTGAGAGCTGCAAAGACGAAGGAGACGCTTTTGAAGCAAGGCTTGTCGAACTTGCCAAGCGCGACAAAGGCGTGTTTTTCCACTCGATTGCAGATCTCGTCCCTTCAGGCGACCGCAGCTTTCACGGACTCGATATGATCCACCCATCGCGCAAAGCCAGCAAGATCATTGGCCAACAAGTCGCGGCGCTCATCAAGCGCGCCGATAGTGGACGCTAACAGAAACGTGACGGGCGCGGCATTGCCAGCGCTCTTAAGCGGACGATAAACTTAGGGTCTCACGGAGGTTAAAATGCTCAGGATATTTTTGCTCGTCACCACTTTTTTCAGTTTTTCCGCCACAGCATGGGCCAGCTCTGGCGTAGACAAGCTCCTAAACGCCGAAAAAGCGCCCGTCGGGGCTGTAATTGAGGTGGTCGAAGGCGACCAGTTCGCACTCGATTGGGCCCTGCCCCACATCAAGGCACAAAGCGAACGTCTCAAGGCCCGCTTCCCTGCAATCAAGATCGCTGCTGTCACGCATGGCAACGAGCAATTTGGCCTCGCCAAATCCCTTGAGAGCCCTAAAGCCGAGAGGATAAAGACCCTCGCAGCCAGCCTGAGCCGATCAGGAACGCCCGTTCATGTATGTGGAGGCCATGCCGATGCCCGCGGTATTCCTCACGACATTTTCCCTGAATACATTGAGGACGCACCATCGGGCCCAGCCCAGATCACAGCCTATCGCAATGAGGGCTATGCCTTGGTCATTCTTAAGCAGCCATAACTCCAAAACAAAACCGCGCCCCAAAAGGAGCGCGGCTTAAAAGTTCTAACTTGGCTCAAGTCTTAGCGACGGATGCCGAGTTTCTTGATGAGGTCCTGATAACGGCCTTCATCTTTGCCACGCAGAAAGTCGAGCAGCTTGCGGCGCTGTGCAACCATCTTCAAAAGACCACGGCGGCCGTGGTTGTCTTTTTTGTGGGTCTTGAAATGCTCTGTGAGTGTCGTGATCCGCGACGTCAGGATAGCAACCTGAACTTCGGGTGAGCCTGTATCGCCTTCTTTGGTGGCGAACTCTTTCATGACGCGTGCTTTTTCTTCAACAGTGATCGACATCGGAATCTCCTTTAGAGTTAAGGGTTCGGGCACGAGCCGGGATGTCGTCCAGCAAGGTCCATAGGATTCGCACAACCACGAAAAGGAGGTGCAAGAGCGCCGTATAGGCAGATTCTATTGCGATGAAAAGCTTTTTCTAGGTTAGGCCGCAGTCGCGGTTTCGCCAATCCCGAAGAATAGAGCGGCATCACTTTGTGTCATAATCATCAAGTCATTAATGCTCATTGAAAACGCCGAGTGTACGGCCGCAATCATCTCACCATTCATCAAGATGTGGCTCACATCAGGGTCGAGACCATCACGAGCAATAGTAATTTCAGGCTCGCTCGCATTAGCTTGGTAATCGAACACAATGATAAGCCTGTCCTCAATTGGATCAAAATCATGCACCTGGGCTGCTTCGCCCGGCATGATCCAATCCCCTATGATGACATTATCTGCGCCCATGCCTGTTGTTACTATGTCTTCACTGCCAGCGACAAGATTATCTTCGCCGCCGCCGCCGTTCAAAAAGTCTTGCTCAGCAACCCCGTCTTCGCGGCCATCCAGCAAGTCATTTCCCCACCCGCCAAAAAGCGTGTCTTCGCCTGCGCCGCCAACAAGTGTGTCGCCATCCAGCCCCCCCATGAAGCGCATCGTCGCCATCCTCCCCTAAAAGCAGGTCATCATCAGCGCTGCAGTGGAGCATATGCTCGCCATGGCCGCCAACAAGTGTGTCATGACCGTTGTGCCGATAGAGCGCATCAGCGTCTTCTGCCCCCAAGAGTAGATCGGCTCCGTCCTCACCATGCAGCGTATCTTCCCCTGCGCCGCCCTGGAGCTCATCGTTGCCAGACCCGCCGTAGAGCGCGTCGTGCCCAGACCCGCCATCAATAGTATCCGCACCGTCATATCCGTTGATTTGGTCCGCGCCATCGCTGCCTGAAATCACTTCATCAGTCAGCGTTCCCGACGTTATAAACCCGCTGATGTTCGTATCCTGTGGCGCATCTGGCAGCACGGCATCTTCGCTCTCTTCGCCGCCGTCGAAGCTTATAAAGACGGTCGCGCCCACCAGCGCCATGCCCATCAATCCAGCAAGAAACAACATGACCGAACTCCAAACGTTGATGGGCACATAAGGCCAGAGCTCTCTGCTCGCGTCAAAGCTATTCTATTCAGTTAGTTAACGGGTTCTTTGCATTTCTTCGACAAGTTGAGCAGCCCATTCCCCGATCACGGGGATAAACTCAATCTGCGAAGCCCACCATACAAGAGTCGAAACCAAAAGTGTCGCTCCAATCACAGATCCAAACCCAAAGGCCAAGCCCCGCATGAATTGAAATGAGAGCAACCTCCATGTCGAACTGTGAACCGTCACAAAGCGATGTGTGTTGAGCCGCTCCAGCTCCTGCGTAAGGCGGTCAATCGAGTGCTTCATCTCGGGTTCAGACTATTCACTCATAGGACCCCCTTAAAACCAAAGCTTAGGCTGCTGTGTATAGGCAATATAGAGTGGATGCTTCGGGTGGCCAGCCTTTGTCAGCCCAAGGTGAAAGACGGGCAGTTCCATGTCTCGCAAAAGCGCCTCCATCGCCACACCTCGCTGTAAATGCTCCCCATGCGCGCCCCATGCCGCGATGATTTGATCGCACCAGTCACAACTCTGTGCAATCATCGCATCATTTTCTGCGCCGATAGGCTCTGCCGCAGCACGCATTTTCTTGGGATCTGTATCGCGCCAAGCAAAGATATTAGTCACCCTAAATCCGCCAAATCCGAGCGTACGTGCGCGCCGCTCGCAGCGCTCAACTGTCGGATCGTTCTGCACTTCAGTCGCCGTCGAAGGGTTGAGCATGATAAAGAGCGCCTTGCGCCGTGCAGGCTCCCAAACGCGCGTGAGAAGATATCGATAGCGTTCGCAGTCAGAGTAGACAGCCGTAGAAGGCGCATCGCCTTTGGTGTGCGTCCGCGTAATCATGCGCGCCAGTCAAAGAAGCCTTTGCCAGCTTGCTCAAGCAGCTTCGCTGCCATCTCACGGCCGAGTTCAGGACCATCTTCCAGTGGTGCGCTTTGATCATCGTTGATCGCCTCGCTTCCGTCAGGGCGCAGAACTTCACCACGCAAGCGCAACGTATTGCCATCAAGCTCCGCAAGACCAGCCAAAGGCGTCTCACAAGACCCATCAAGCGCCGCCAAAAAGGCGCGCTCCGCCGCAAGACGCTGACCTGTTTCTTCGTGATGAATAGCCGCCAGCATATCTGCCACGCGGCTGTCGTCGCCGCGCCGCTCAATTCCGATCGCGCCTTGCGCAACCGCAGGCAACATATCAGTCACCTCCACAGGTGTTGCAGGCACTTGTCCAATCATACCAAGCCGTGTGAGTCCAGCCATCGCCAGAAATGTCGCGTCGGCAACACCCTCTTCCAGCTTCTTCAGCCGCGTTTGTACATTTCCACGAAATTCAGAAAGCATCAGGTCAGGCCGCTTCACGGCAAGTTGCGCACGACGCCGCAAAGAAGAGCTGCCCATCACGGCGCCTTTAGGCACGTCGGCGAGCGACTTGTATTTTAGACACACGAACGCATCGCGCACATCTTCCCGCGGCAGATAGGTCTCAAGCAACAAACCTCTTGGCTGAAGCGTCGGCATATCCTTCATAGAGTGCACAGCAATATCAATACTGCCGTCCAAAAGCTGCTCTTCAATCTCTTTCGTAAACAGCCCCTTTCCCCCAAGCTCCTTCAAAGGCTTATCCTTTGCAATCAGCGCGGCATCGTCACCTGTCGTCTTGATCACGACAATTTCGAAGGCCTCATGCGGCAGGTCAAAGGCCTCAGCCAAACGCGCGCGTGTCTCGTAAGCTTGCGCCAAAGCGAGCGGAGAGCCGCGTGTGCCGATTTTGAGGGGTGCGGCGGGGGTGGGAAGTTGTTTTAGCATACCCCCTGTTAGACGCGGCGCTTTGTCCTTTCAAGCGGCTATTGCTTGACATCGCGCCGCAGCCAAGGGACGAGAGACGAACCGAAGAGGAGAGTATCATGGCACAGCAAAAGAAAATCCTGCGCGCATTGGCGGGCGAAACGCTTGAAACACCGCCGATCTGGATGATGCGCCAAGCAGGTCGCTACCTGCCAGAATACCGTGCAACGCGGGCAGAGGCTGGCGATTTCCTCTCGCTTTGCTACAATTCTGAATTGGCTTGTGAAGTCACGCTGCAACCAATCCGCCGCTATGGCTTTGATGCGTCGATTCTCTTCGCCGATATCTTGCTCGTGCCTCAGGCGCTTGGCGCTGACCTCTGGTTTGTCACAGGCGAGGGCCCTCGCCTCTCCACGATCACAGACAAAGCAGGCTTTGACGCGTTGAAGCCCGCTGATGCGATCCATGAACACCTCGCTCCAATCTACGAAACCGTTCGCATGCTCAGCCGCGAACTGCCCGAGGAAACAACGCTGATCGGCTTTGCGGGAGCGCCATGGACTGTCGCAACGTATATGATCGCAGGGCGTGGCACCCCCGACCAAGGGCCAGCGCATGCCCTGAAAGACGGGAACCGCGAAGTTTTTGAAGCGCTCCTGAAGCGGCTAACTGACGCGACAATCCTCTACCTCTCTGAGCAGATCAAAGCAGGCGCGGAAGTCGTGAAAATATTTGACAGCTGGGCAGGCTCTCTCAAAGGAGACGACTTTATCAACTACGCGGTAAAGCCCGCCGCGCAGATCACTGCTGCGTTGAAAGCTCTGCACCCAGACACCCCCATCATCGCCTTCCCCCGTGGTGCAGGCGAGCGCTATATCGGCCTACATGAGGCCATCGGCGCAGACTGTATCGCGCTCGACGATGGCGTAACAGCTGAGTGGGCCGCCGCCAACGTCCAGACAGGCGGCTGCGTGCAGGGCAACCTCAAGTCGTCCCACATGGTTACAGGCGGCGATGACCTCGTCCGTGAGACCCGCAAGATCGTTGATGCCTTCAAAAATGGCCCACATATCTTCAACCTCGGTCACGGTATCACGCCTGATGCCAACCCCGAAAATGTGCAACTGATGATTGATACTGTGCGGGGCCTTTAAGCCAAGCCTCAAAAGAAAAAGGGCCAGCTCTATGCTGGCCCTTCTCGTTTATTTCACTTCGCCAGTCGGCCTTGGCGTAGCGGCAGTCTCGGCAGGCAGGATCGGATAGACCACTTCAGGCATCTCGCCCGTTAGACTGCCGAGGAAGGCGACGATCTTATCGGCCTCATCCTCTTTCAAATCCTCGCCCAGCTGGCTCTCACCCATCACCTGCACGGCGACTTTCAAGTCCCATACGATACCAGAGTGAAAGTATGGCGCAGTCTGGTTGATGTTGCGCAGAGGCGAGGCGCGGAAGACATACTCGTCATCCGCCGTTTCGGTCACAGCGAAGCGGCCCTTATCATCCTCAGGCAGAATATCCGCCCCAGGCTTTTCGATCAGACCGAAGGGATAATAGCCATTGCCCCCAAGGTTGACCCCGCTATGGCAGGATGCACAGCCCTTGTCGATGAACAGACTAAGGCCTGCCGTTTCCATCTCGCCCAAAGCCGCGTCACCTCCATTGAGCCAAGCGTCAAAGGGCGCAGGCGTGATCAGCGTCGCCTCATAAGCCTCGATTGCCTTGGCGAAGTTGTCAAAGCTCACAGGCTCCGCCTCTTCAGGGAAAGACGCCTCAAACCACTCCACATATTGCGGCATAGAGTTGAGCGTCGCGACCACGTTATCAGGCGTATTGGCCATCTCCACTCCCGCTTGAACCGGCCCCTTGGCCTGCGCGGCTAGGTCTGGCGCGCGCCCATCCCAGAACTGGGCTTCGTTGAAGACAGAGTTCAACACGGTGGGCGAGTTACGCGGGCCTTTCTGCCAGCCGTGGCCAATAGAGGTTGGCATATTGTCGTCTCCGCCGGTGGCGAGGTTGTGGCAAGAGTTGCAGTAGAAAACACCAGACGCTGACATGCGCGGATCAAAGAAGAGCGCTTTCCCAAGATCAATCTTCTCGGGCGTGACAGGGTTCGCATTCAATGCAGGGATCGTGGAAGGCGCGGCGCGAAAAGCTCCAGCGCTTCGTTGCGCAGCTCGTTTGCTGTCGTGGCGCCCGCGAGGGACAGGCTCAATGCAGTTGCGGTCATCAGGTGAAATGGTTTCATCGGTGGCCTCCTAAAGCCATATGGTTTCAGAATTTACACGAATCCGAATACCCTCAGTCTAAAGACAGCCCCCATGGCGAAGTATGACTTAGATCAATTCTAAGCTGCATGACTGCGAAAAACACCGTTTTGCGACAGTTGCGTAACAGCCTGCAACGGCTCTTGATCCTAGCCGCGCAAGCTTGGCAAGCCGATCCCCGTGCTCTGGAAGCCCCCGTCCACAGAAATCACCTGTCCTGTGACATAGCTCGCCTTTTCCGAGCACAGGAAGGTGATGACATTGCCGATCTCTTCCTCGCTGCCATAGCGGCCCAGCGGGATCGCGTCATGATAGGCATCAATGATATCCTGAGTGTGCACGGCCATTGCAAGCTTGGTGCGCACAGGCCCAGGGCAAATGCAATTCACCCTCACACCATGCTCCCCCCACTCAGCCGCCTGCTGCTGCGACAGGTGCATGACACCTGCCTTTGATGTGCCGTAAGCCACTCGAAGGGTCGAAGCGCGCAGACCGCTGATCGAGGCAATATTCACAACCGCACCACGCGCCTTTTGCAAGAGCGGAGCCGCCGCCTGAGACATGAGAAACACGCCATCAAGGTTGGTCTCCATGACCGTGCGCCAGCGGGCAAAGTCTGTCTCGTCAATCGGCCCAAAGTCGGCCACACCCGCGTTATTCACCAATGCGTCGAGCTCGCCTGACCAGTCGATGACCTCCGTGATGATCGCCTCAACGTCACCAGCCTGCGAAACGTCGCGGCAGATCGTCTTGACGTTCTCAAGCCCGTCAGACGCCTGCGCCAGTTCCTCACAGTCGCGATCAACCATCGCAACTTGCCAGCCCTCGGCCAGAAAAAGCTTGGTCGTCGCCAGACCGATACCGCGCGCCGCACCGGTGACAAGCGCTGTTTTGCGGCTCATACCCACTTCGCCATCGGCGGCAGGCTCATCAAAACGGCATTCGCATCATGCCCTGTTTCAAGGCCAAACTTCGTTCCACGGTCATAGACAAGGTTATACTCGGCGTAGAGCCCGCGGTGCACCAGTTGCTTGTCTTTTTCCGCCGCGCCCCAAAGCTGGCTCATGCGCTTTTCCGTCAACGGCACAAAGGCAGGCAGAAACGCGCGGCCAACATCCTGAATGAAGGCAAAGTCCTTGGCCCAATCGCCCGTGTTATGATCATCAAGGAAAATGCCACCCACGCCCCGTGCGCGGTTGCGGTGCGGGATATAAAAATACTCGTCCGCCCACGCCTTGAGCCGCGGATAATGCTCGCTTCCATGCTTGTCGCAATGTTCTTTTTGCACAGCATGAAAATGCGCCGTGTCCTCGGCATATTCGATACAGGGGTTCAGGTCTGATCCGCCACCAAACCACCAGCCATGCGGGGTCCAGAACATGCGCGTATTCATGTGAACTGCGGGGCTATGCGGGTTCTGCATATGCGCCACAAGGCTGATCCCCGCAGCCCAGAAACGCGGATCTTCCGCCATACCCGCAAGACCCTTGCGCGCGGCCATCGCCGCCTGAGCACGGCTGCCGAGCGTGCCATAGACTGTTGAAATATTTACACCAACCTTCTCAAACACGCGGCCTCCGCGCATCACACTCATCAAGCCACCGCCCGCATCAGAGCCATCATCAGACTGGCGCGTAGTTTCGCTTACCTCAAAGCGACCCGCAGGCTCATCACCGCCAAATGCGTCTTCCAACCCTTCAAAAGCCGTCACAATCTCGTTGCGCAACTCACGGAACCACGCGCTTGCGCGGGTTTTCTCGTCTAGCATATCACTCATGTTATTCTCCTCCGTGGCCTTTAGGCATATCAGTGCGCAGGCGCGGCCACAGGATCAAGCAGCGTACGACCGCCATCAACAGTCAGCACTTGCCCCGTCATAAAACTCGCCCCGTCGGAGGCCAAAAACTGTACAGCTTCCGCCAATTCGGTGGGGCTCGCAATCCGTCCCATCGGCGTACCGCTCTCAATAACCGAGCGAAAATCAGGATTGTCCTTCAAATGCTCCTGCAAACTCGCGCTCATCACAGACCCCATCGCAACGGCGTTCACTCTGATACGATCAGGCGCAAGCGCCACAGCCAGAGAGCGTGTCATCTGTTCCAATGCCGCATTTGAGATCGACAGTGCCATAAGCTGCGGATGCGCTCGCCGCGCCAGAATAGACGAAAGGTTGATGATTGAACCGGCAGGCCTATCACTGTCATCATCATGGGCTTGCTTGATCATCCGCTTGGCAATGAGCTGACTGAGGCGCAACGACGCCATCAAGTTCTGTTCCAGTGCCGTTTGAACAGCATCATCATCAGGGTTCAGGGGGTCAGAAGAAACAACCTGCCTCGATGCATTGACCAAAATATCCACGCGGTCAAAGGCGTCAATCGTAGCTGAAAGCAAGTTGGCCAGCGTCAGCTTCTCACGCAAATCGCCTGCAAACGCACGGATCGGGCTACCTTCTTCTTGAACACCGACTTCCTTTGTCAGCGCTTCGTCGTCCATATCGGCAAACATGACGTTTGCCCCCTTGTCGACAAAATGCCGCGCAATCGCGAGGCCAACACCATTCGCGGCCCCCGTAACAATCGCCGTTTTTCCACTTATCGAAAGCGACATCTCTCGCTCCTTCGTTCGAATCTTCTCTAAAACTGGAGAAACTGTTAGCGCAAAAACCTAGCGCTTACGAGACGGCTTGGCCGCATGCAAAATCTTGAAGCGACTGTTACCGCCCTCAAGCTCTTCAACAAAGCCAAAACGCGCGCGCAGGGATTCCTCATAAGGCAGGTGACGATTGGCCACCATATAGAGGTGCCCGACCCCTTTCAAAGCCGCCGCCGCTGAAGCAATAAAAGCCTGCCCCAACTCAGGCACACCCTTACGTCCCGTATGAAACGGCGGGTTCATCACAACGCTATCCAACGAGGCTCGCGGCTGCCAACGCGTTGCATCCGCCCAGTGAAACTGAATACGTGAATCTGGAGTGTTTACCCTCGCACATCCAAGTGCTGCATGGCTTGATTCAACCATATGCAAAGTCTCAACAGTCTCTCGCGTCAAAATCGCGCGTGAAAGATAGCCCCAACCCGCGCCAAGATCGGCGACTTCCTTACCAAGCTTTTCGGGCAAGGCAGCCTCCAAAAGCCGTGATCCCTCATCTGCCTTTTCAGCAGAAAAAACGCCCGGAACAGTGAAGAAACCGTCCGCATTTTGGCCACCAACACCAGCCTCAAGCCAGTCTTGCGCTGCATCCTGCGTAAGCTCACAGCTAAAAATCTTACCATGCGCCTTGCTATAGGCCGCGCTGCATGTGCCGCGCTTGCGTAGTTCTTTGAAGTGGCTGTCAACGCCATCGGTCTTAACACCATCAACAATAAAGCTACCGCCTGTCATCTTGGCAGCGCGTGCAAACAAAACGCGTCCCTCCAGTCGTCCACGCGGCACAAATACGACCACGCCCGCGGCGACATCGGGAAGCTCTGTCGCCAGAGCATAGCCCTGCGCCTCATAGGCACTGGCGGCCAACGCGTCATCGCAAACAATCAAAAGACGTTCCTGCGGCAAACCCTCAAGATTCTGGCCAGCAGCGCCCAAAACAACAATATCGCCTTCGGCCGGCAAGCCCACATGCCCCGCCTCAAGCGCGAGTGACAAACGTGTATCCATCATCAGAATAATCCCTTCAGGGCGAGGCCGCGCCTCACTCCTTTTCCATCGTGCATTGCAGCGGGTGCTGGTGCTGGCGTGCAAGGTCCATAACCTGTGTCACCTTCGTTTCGGCGATCTCATGCGAGAAAACACCGACAACAGCAAGCCCTCGCTTATGAACTGTCAGCATAATCTCGAATGCCTGAGCATGATCCATACCAAAAAAACGCTCCAGAACATGCACAACAAATTCCATTGGCGTATAATCATCATTCAGCAGCATCACCTTATAAAGAGGTGGCCGCTTAGTCTTGGGCTTCACTTTGGTGATAACAGAGGTGTCCCCCCCATCGTCGTCCCCGTCGCCCATTCTAATGATCGCAAGTTCTTGCATCATGCCTGACATTTTGCTCCGCAGTCACCGCTCTATATAACGCCTCAAGGGGTGGTGAAAAGAGGTTGCCAAAAACTCTCTGCATACCAAAGCGCAAAAGCTGCTCGGCCAAGTCACCCGATGATCTCAAACTTCATAACATCGACAAGCCCACGGTCCGTGATCTCCAGCGCCGGAATCACAGGGAGCGCCAAAAACGCCAGCTGCAAGAACGGCTCGCGCAAGCTCACATCAAGACTCGCAGCCGCCGCCCGCAGCGGCACAAGCTGTTCATGAACATCCTCATAGCTCTCGAGGCTCATCAGCCCCGCCAAAGGCAGGGGAAGCTCGGCAAGCACACGTCCAGCTTCAACAACAACAAACCCGCCCTCAATCTCTCCCAATCGGTTCGCGGCAAGCGCCATATCGTCATAGTCCACACCCACAACGGCAATGTTGTGATGGTCGTGGCACACCGTCGAAGCTATCGCCCCGCGCTTGAGGCCAAATCCACGCACAAAGCCAGTGGCTATGTTGCCGTTTTTTCCATGCCGCTCGATGACACCGATCTTGACCAAATCACGCGCCACATCGGGCCGTTTATCGCCGTCAACAATCGGAATGTCCTCATGCAAATGCTCGGTGATAATCTTGCCTTCGATAATCCCGATCACACTTGTGCTCTCGCGATTCCCCGCGGTGCGAAACGCCTCGCCCATGACTTTAGGCGCCTTCACAGAATTTCGCCCAACAGGTTCAATCACCTCTCGCATTGCAAAGGCCTGATCTGTCAACAGGACTCCACCCGCCCAGACAGCCTGAACATCACAAGCCTCAAGGCCCTTAACAGCAACGATATCCGCGCGCTTTCCAGGCGCTATCTGTCCACGGTCCTTCAGGCCAAAAGCCTCCGCCGCCGACAAGCTCGCCGCCCGATAGACCGCCCGCGCCGAACAACCACGCTCAAGCAAACGCCTGATCATATAGTCAAGATGCCCTTCTTCCGCGATATCAAGCGGGTTCCGATCATCGGTACACAGACACATATAGGGAGAGGTAAAATCGTCGAGCAATTCCGCCAACGCCTCCAAGTCTTTGCTGACAGAGCCTTCTCGAATGAGCACCCGCAGCCCTTTCTGTAGCTTCTCACGGGCTTCTTCTGCGCTCGTCGCCTCATGCTCCGTACGCACACCCGCGCTCACATAAGCGTTCAGGTCGAGGCCCGAAAGCAAGGGCGCGTGCCCGTCGATATGCTGACCCTCAAATAGCTTGAGCTTTGCCATAATCCCCGCGTCACGATGAACCACTCCGGGGTAATTCATGACCTCGGCCAGCCCGCTCACTTGCGGGTGGCTCATCAGCGGGGCAAGATCCTCCGCCTCAATCCGCGCCCCAGCGGTTTCCATTTCTGTTGATGGGACACAAGAACTGAGGTTCACGCGCAAATCCATCAAGACCCGCTCAGAGGCGTCCAAAAAATACTGGAGGCCCGCGACCCCTATAACATTTGCTATTTCATGCGGATCACAGATCGCAGTCGTGACGCCACGAGGCCCAACACAACGATCAAACTCAAACGGTGTCACAAGAGAACTTTCCACATGCAGATGCGTATCGACGAACCCAGGAACAAGGGTAAGCCCACTCACATCAACGATTTCACGGGCCTCATAGTCCGCGCCAATCCCTGCAATGATCCCCTGAAAGATTGCCACATCGTCAGCAATCAGCGCGCCCGTCACCACATCAAAAACTTCACCACCGCGCAGCAAAGTATCAGCGGGAACCTCGCCCCGCGCCACGGCAATCAACGCTTCAAGTTCTGGACGCTCCTGCCGCATCTCGTGCCTCTCCGAGCCAGCTAAGGCCTTCAATTGTCTTACCGCGGGGATGATATTCGCAGCCTACCCATCCCGCATAACCTGACGCATCAAGCGCTGCAAATAACGCCCCGAACCCTTTCGGTTCATGCCTCTCTGGCACGCCCGCAATCTGAACGTGAGCCATGTGTGGCAATACATCAGATAAAGCGCTCAGAGCATTACCATGTGTCCGCTCGTGATGATATATATCCCACTGAAGGGCGACATTCTCATGATCAATTTTATGCAAGAGCTCCACCGCCTGATCAGTGCGATTCAGGAAATACCCAGGCATATCAAACGTATTAATCGGCTCGATCAGAACAGTGCAATCCTGTCGCGCGAGCTTGTCCGCTGCGCGGCGGACGTTCCCAATATAGCATACCTCTGCTTCGCGCCCTTCAGCAATTCCTGCCATGCAATGCACACGATCCGTACGCAGAATGCGTCCGTAGCGCGCAGCCATATCGAGACCTTCCGCAAACTCGGCTTCGCGTCCGCGTACAGCTGCCAGCCCACGCTCGCATCCACCCCAATCTCCAGGTGGCAAATTAAAAACAGATAGTCCCAGCGCATATTCCTCAAGAGCCCACGCAAGGCTCTCAGGTACATAGCCATAAGGAAACATGAATTCTACCGCCCCAAAGCCCGCATTTCGCGCCGCCTCAAAGCGAGCATCAAATGCAAGCTCGGTAAACATCATAGAAATATTAGCCGAAAACCGTGGCATCTCTCAAACATCCTTCTGCGCTGCACCGGCAACATAGGTTTGCGCAACGGCGCGATCATCGCCCATGATCATCAAAAGGAAAAGCTCTTCCGCAAGTGTCTCGATGCGATCCGCGCGCAAAGCCATCTCAGGTGTTGCTCGCGCGTCGAGCACAACCATATCGGCAACGCTCCCTGCCTTTAGCGTGCCAATTTCCTGCACCAGCCCAAGCGCTTCGGCATTGCCGCGCGTGATCCAGTCAAATGCTTGATAAGGATGCATCTGCTGCCCACGAAGCTGCAAAACTTTATATCCCTCGTTCAGCGTCTGAAGCATCGAGTAAGACGTGCCCCCGCCTATATCAGTAGCGATTGCACCCTGAATACCACGCGCACGAAGCCCCGCATCATCAAAGAGACCAGAGCCCAGAAAGAGATTTGATGTTGGACAAAACACAGGCTTCGCACCCGTCCCCGCAATCACATCAATCTCGCGAGGCTCAAGATGGATCGCATGGCCAAGCAACGCCCGCGCACCCAAAAGCCCATAACGCTCATAAATACCCAGGTAATCGGGCGCATCGGGGTAAAGCTCGCGCGCCCGTTCAATCTCTGTCAGGTTTTCGCTGACATGGGTCTGCATGTAGCACTCAGGGTGTAAGGCGCACAAAGCCCCCGCTGCCTCTAGCTGCTCAGGGGTGGATGTCAGAGCAAATCGAGGCGTAATCGCATAAGACAGCCGTCCCTTACCGTGCCATCGTTCAATCAAGGCAAGGCTCTCGTCATAGCCCGTCTGCGCCGTGTCGAGCAAAGCCTCAGGCGCATGACAGTCCATCATCACCTTACCCCCGATCATGCGCATGCCGCGCCGTTCGGCTTCCGCAAACATCGCCTCAGCACTTGTGGCATGAACCGAACCATAGGCCACGCCTGTGGTCGTCCCGTTTCTCAGGAGCCCGTCATAAAATCCTGTCGCCATTGCCTCGCAATGCGCCATATCCGCAAAGCGCTGCTCTTCCACAAACGTATATTTGTTGAGCCAATCAAGCAGATCTTTGCCCCAGCTCGCCAGAACCTGCACCTGCGGGAAATGGAGATGCATATCAATGAAGCCTGGCAAAATCAGATGCGGTCGGTGGTCCACAACATGCGCGCCATGGACGCTTTTGCGCACATCATCCGCGTCTCCCATAGCCACAATACGCCCGTCCCTGACGTGCACAGCCCCCGCCTCGTGATAATTAAATGCCGCCTCATCATGCGCGCTCTCGGGGCGACGGTGAAAGCTCAGCACGCGGCCAAGAAATAGCGTTTCACTCATCTGCCAGTTCCTTTGAGTGCACTTTTGTCAAAGCCATCATAACCTCAGCCACAACAAACGCAGCAATCACTTCAGGCCGCCTGTCTCCTTTGTGCGCTTCCGCCATCGGACACATCAAGGCCCCCGTGCCTCCCCCTGCCCAGCTTTCAAATTTTGCACGCTTGGTCTTGGAGCCGATCATTCCAACATATGCCGCATCGGTGCGTGCCAGTGCTTCTTGTGTGAGCAGAAAGTCGAGACTGTGCTCATGCGTGGCCACAATATAGGCCGCACCCGCACCCGCCTTCCGCAGCTCGGCCTCTGGCAGCGGCGTGCAAATTTTCTCCGTCCCGTTCGGCGCGCGGGCCAACTCCTCTGCTCGGCTGTCGATCAGCTTTGCACGCACGGGAAGCGGCGCGAAAGCATAAGCAAGCGCGCGGCCAACATGCCCCGCACCAAGGATCAACACCTCAGGCAAGCCCATCAGCCGCTTTGCCTCCTCAGCAATAATCTCAGCCTTGCCCTTATCGTCTAGCTCCTTGAGCATAAGGCGCACGCGCCCTCCACAACATTGGCCGATCTCAGGGCCAAGCGGTACGTTCATTTCACGAAAGCGCTCACCAGAACGAGCCAGCATCCGAGCTTCATCCATCGCCATATATTCAAGCTGACCGCCGCCAACAGTGCCCCAAATCTGAGTGCCGCGCACAAGCATGAACGCACCTGACTCACGCGGCGACGACCCGCGCACCTCGGCAATACGCACTTCGACAACAGCGCCTTCAACCTCAAGAAAATTCGCCAGCCCACTCATCGCTTGAGCCGCTCGATCGCCATCAATACTCGCTCAGGCGTGGCAGGGGCATCAAGCCTAGGGCATTCTTTGTAATCAGCCACAGAGGCCACCGCATGACCAATCGCCTCGAACACCGAAATTCCAAGCATAAATGGCGGCTCACCCACCGCCTTGCTCCGCTTGATCGTACGCTTGGGATTCTCGCTCCACTCTGCCAGCCGCACATCAAAATGCCGCGGTTTGTCAGAAGCCAGAGGTATCTTGTAGGTGCTCGGCGCATGGGTTCTGAGCTGACCTTTGTCATCCCACCATAACTCTTCAGTGGTCAGCCAGCCCATCCCTTGAATGAATGCGCCCTCCACTTGCCCACGGTCAATCGCTGGGTTGAGAGAGCGGCCCACATCATGCAAAATATCTGCGCGTGTGACACGATACTCGCCTGTAAACGTATCAATCTCAACTTCTGAACAAGACGCACCATAGGCGAAGTAGAAAAAAGGCTGCCCCTTGCCCGTGGCCCTGTCCCAATGGATTTCGGGCGTCTTGTAAAAACCCGCAGCAGAGAGCTGCACGCGGTCCATATAGGCTCTCGCAATAAACTCCTTAAAGCCAAAGACCTTGTCACCAAGAAGAACATTCCCACCCTCGAAGCATACTTCGCCCACGCCCCATTTCTCGCGGGCATAGTCTGTCAGCCGCGCCTTGATCTGCTCACAGGCATCCAGCGCCGCCATACCGTTGAGGTCTGTCCCCGAAGACGCCGCCGTAGCGCTGCTGTTTGGGACCTTCTCGGTCGTAGTCTTGGTGATCTTCACAGCTTCAAGCGATACACCAAAAGCCTCCGCCACGATCTGCGCAATCTTGGTGTTCAGCCCTTGGCCCATCTCCGTACCGCCATGGTTAATCATGAGCGAGCCGTCCTTATAGACATGTAGCAAGGCGCCCGCCTGATTGTACCAAGTCGCAGTAAAACTGATGCCAAACTTAACAGGCGTCAAAGCAATCCCGCGTCTCAAGATTCCGCCTTTGGCATTAAACGCGATGATCTCTTCACGCCGCTTACGATATTCTGATGTTTCTTCAAGCTCGCCAATGAGCCGCTCAAGAATGTTGTCTTCCACTTTCTGATGATACGGCGTCACATCCCGCTCACCCACCTCATAGAAGTTGGTCTTGCGGATATCGAGCGTGTCCTTGCCCAGTGCATACGCAATCTCTTCAATCATGCGCTCCGCAACAATCACGCCCTGAGGTCCACCAAACCCTCTGAAGGCCGTATTAGATACTGTATTCGTCTTCATGGGCCGCGATTTAAGCCGCACATGCGGATAGAAATAAGCGTTATCCGCATGGAAAAGAGCACGGTCTGTCACAGGCCCTGAAAGGTCCGCCGCAAAGCCACAGCGCGCCGCCCACTGGCCCTCGACAGCCTCGATGCGCCCGTCTTCATCAAAACCCACAGCATAATCGGCCACAAAGTCGTGTCTCTTCCCTGTCGAGCTCATATCCTGATCCCGATCAGGGCGGATCTTTACGGGGCGGTTCCACTTTTTTGCCGCCATGGCCGCAACGGCAGCAAAGAGGTTCATCTGGCTTTCCTTGCCGCCAAACCCCCCGCCCATACGCCGCACATTGACGACAACAGAGTTGGCGGAAACGCCCAGAACCTGCGCTACAATCATCTGCGCCTCGGTCGGGTGCTGCGTCGAAGCATAGATAACCACATCATCGTCTTCGCCAGGCATCGCAAAAGAGATATGACCCTCCAGATACATGTGGTCCTGCCCGCCAATCGCCATCTGCCCCGTGATACGATTGGCCGCCTTGGCAAAGCCTTCGCCCACATCGCCGCGCTCAAGCGTCAATGGCGCTGTCACATCAGGATAGCCCGCTGCAATTGCGTCTATCGGCCCAAGAACATGTGGCAGCACATCAATATCCACTTTCGCCCGCTCCGCCGCCCGCCGCGCAATATCGCGGCTCTCGGCGATCACGGCAAACAAGGGCTGACCATAAAATTCGATAGTCATTTCAGGGAAAACTGGCTCATCTCCCGCATGAACGGCAGAGACATCATTCACCCCCGGGATATCCGCAGCCGTCAGCACCCCAATCACACCTTGCACAGCCAAGACAGCGCTCAGGTCAAGCGATTTGATGGCCCCATGCGCGACCTGTGAGCAGCCGAGATAAGCGTGCAACGTGCCGACAGGCTCGGGGATGTCGTCAGTGTATTCCGCTCGCCCCATCACTTGTTTTATCGCGCTGTCGTGTTTGGCATCTGTGCCAGTATGTCCGAACTCAGCCACTCACATACCCTCCAACTTGGCGACTTCGCCCGCGCCCTGCTCCGCCCAAAAGCGCCTCAAAAAGTTTCCTGCCACAAGGCTCCGGTATTCGGCAGTGGCGCGCCAGTCACTCAATGGCTGAAAATCATCCCCAACAGCCCTCGCGGCCGCTTCAAAACTCTCCACGGCAAACGGCTGCCCAACAAGTGCCGCCTCTGCCGCCTCCGCCCGCTTGGGTGTAGCGGCCATACCGCCAAAAGCAATCCGCGCTTGCGCAATCCTGCCTTCACGCACCGCCACAGCTATACCGACAGCAACAGCCGTAATATCTTCATCCCGCCGTTTGGAAACTTTGTATGCAGCATGATACACGCCAGCTTGCCCAAGCGGCAGCTCTATAGCTTCAACGAACTCACCCACGCGCAAATCCTGCTTTCCATAAGCGACGAAATACTCTTCCAGCGGTAGCTTCCGGCGGCCTATCGCGCTTCGCAAATGAAGTTTTGCTCCAAGTGCAATGAACACAGGCGGCACATCTCCAATCGGCGATCCATTGGCAATGTTTCCTCCAATCGTTCCCATATTGCGCACTTGCCAGCCTGCAATCCGCCGCCAATAATTCGCCAAATGCGGGAAGGCCGCCATCAGAGCCTCTTCTGCTTCGCTATAGCTCACACCAGCACCAAGTTTCAGGGCAGAGCCTGAACGTTTGATCTGACGCAACTCCGGCAAATGCCCTATGAATACAGCTGGCGAAATAGGGCGCAAAAGCTTCGTCACCCACAGCCCGACATCCGTCGCCCCCGCAACAATCGTCGCATCTGGATGCTCTGCTAAAATCTCAGTCAAATCAGCAAGGTTCGCCGGCAAAATCGCACGATCGTCAGCCTTGCAAACATCCACGCGCCGACCGTCTCTCAAAGCCTCCAGCCAAAAAGCAACATCAGCCCGCTCGACTGCCAGCGGATCTGCAGAAGGGTCACCCAAAGCCGCGGCCGCGCGCGCAGCCTTAAAGATCGGCTCATAACCCGTGCACCGGCACAAATTGCCCTGCAGCGCTGTCTCAATTTGCGCATCACTCGGCTCAGGCGCTTCCATCCAGAGCGCATAAAGCGACATCACAATGCCAGGGGTGCAAAAGCCACACTGGCTTCCATGAGCATCGACCATCGCCTGCTGAACAGGATGCAAACCACCGCCAGCGCCACGCAAATGCTCGATCGTAACCACATGACAGCCATCGAGACTTGCCAAAAAACGAATACAGGCGTTCACAGTTTCATAACGCAATCCCACGCCCGTAAGCCGCCCCACAAGCACGGTGCAAGCACCGCAATCGCCCTCGGCGCAGCCCTCTTTCGTTCCAGTAAGCCGCTTCGTAATTCTCAAAAAATCAAGCAAAGTCTCTTGCGCGCCAACAGCGTCAAGCCGCACATCCTCACCATTCAACAAAAATCTGATCTCGTGTCGCGGCAGCGCCATGGAGTGACCTTTCCTAAGACTTCTTGCGCCGAGTTTACGCCCGTTTAACTTTCAACGAAAGCAGCGCTCACTGCTAGACACTTTCAACAAATATTATAAAATAATCATTTGCAAACTGCGCCATACTGTCCACATCAAAGGGAGGACATCATGCCCTATGTAGAGTGTATCAAGGTTTTTTGCCGTGTGGTCGAGCTTGGATCCATCACATCGGGAGGCCGTGACATGCGCCTGACCCCCGCCGTCGCGTCCAATCGTATCAAAGAGCTCGAAAAGCGCCTTGGTGTCCGCCTGTTTGATCGAACAACGCGCAAACTGCGCACCACAGAAGCCGGCCAGCTTTTCTACGACCATGCCCGCCGCGTCATTGACACGCTGGATGATGCAGAGGCCGCTCTTGCGGGCTTTTCAGGCCAACCTCGGGGTGCTTTGCGTGTATCTTCACCACTCGGTCTTGGTCAGCGCCTGCTTGCCCCGCTCGTGCCCGCTTTCGCAGACAGTCATCCCGATGTGCAAATTCAGCTGCGCCTGTCAGATCGCAAGATCGACCTGTTGGAAGACCGTCTCGACATCGCCTTCATGCTCGGCAATCCGCCTGACAGCACCTTCAAACAACGTAAGTTGGCCGACGTACCCCGCTCCCTCGTCGCAACACCCGACTATCTGGCCAAGCACGGCACACCCGACAGCCCCCAAGCACTTATGAACCATAACTGCCTTCTCCTACGATACCCGCGCTCGCCCGAATACTTCTGGACATTGAACACCTCCGATGGCCCGCTCAAACTCAATGTGCTGGGCCGTTTTGATGCCGATAGCTCCGACATCCTGACCGATTGGGCTCTCGCAGGCTACGGCATCGCCAATAAACCACGTTTTGAAGTCGCAATGCATCTTGGATCTGGTGCTCTTGTCGAAGTTCTGCCCCAGACACCACCCATGCCGACAAGCTTCCTCTGCCTATACCCCCACCGCAAGCTACAAGACCCCAAAGTGCGCCTCTTCATCGACTATGTCGCCGAAGCGCTCAAGCCGCAGCTTCGCGCGATGTCCTAACTCAGATAATCAATGATTGGGCAGTCTGGCCTTTCGTCTCCACAACAAGCACCCACCAAATGCTCGAGCTCGTCGTGAAGCGCTTGAAGCTCGCGCTGCTTGGCCCGAATATCTTCGAGTCTCGCACTGGCAATCTGCTTCACTTCGGCGCTGCTTCGGTGTTCGTCTTGATACAGGCCTAAAAGCTCTCGGCACTGCGCAATTGAAAAGCCAAAGCCTCGCGCGCGGCCAACAAAAGAAAGCTTGCGCATTGCCGCGTCGTCATAGTCGCGATACCCCGCCGCCGTGCGCGCCGCAGGCTGCACGAGCCCGATGTCCGCATAGTATCGCACCGTCTTCACAGGCAACCCCGCAGCCTTTGCAGCCCCAGAAATGTTCATGGCAAAACTCCCGCTTGACCTTCCAGTCGGGGGAAGCCCTACACATTGTTCGACAATGAGTCAAAAGGAGCGGTCTCATGCATAAAAAACCTATCGTTCTCATGGCTCTGGCTACGGTCGGGGCCGCTGTCAGCTACACCGCCATGAAGCCAGCACCCGAAGCGCCTGCCCTGCCTTCCGCCGAAACAGCGATGGTCAAGGTTACGCTTCCCGCAACGCTGACTTCCAAGGCCCAGCTCGGCAAAGCCGCCTTTGAAGCCAAATGCGCCGCCTGCCATGGTGCAAATGCGGCGGGTAATGTTAACGCCGCCCCGCCGCTCATTCACAAGATTTACGAGCCGAGCCATCACGGCGACGAAAGCTTTCACTACGCCGCCGCCATGGGCGTTCAGGCACATCACTGGCGCTTTGGGAACATGCCACCCGTCGAGGGGATAACCCGCGCCGAAGTCGCCACGATCATCACCTATATTCGCGAGCTGCAGCGCGCCAACGGGATCTTCTAGCGCCCCCGGTGCGCCATCAAGGCGGCCATGTCGAGCATCCGCGCAGAAAAGCCCCATTCGTTATCATACCAGCCAAAAACGCGCAGCAGCCCCCCCACAGAGACGCTCGTTTCACGTCCGGACATGATGATACTTTCAGGCCGCCCCCGCAGGTCAGTCGAGACAAGGGGATCCGTGATATACCCAAACAAAGGACTGTGGTCCGCCACCTCAACCAAGGCTGCGTTCACATCTGCCGCAGTGGCGGGGCGTGCAACCTGCAAAGCCAAATCAATTGCAGAAACACTCGCCGTCGGAACACGCACCGCACGCGCTTCAATCCGTCCCGAAAGATTGGGCAAGACATCGTCAATCAGTCGCGCAGCACTGGTCGTTGTCGGAACCATCGAAAGCGCTGCCGCACGTGAGCGCACCAGATCACCTCGCGGCTTGTCGATTGTCGGCTGCGACCCTGTATAGCAATGCACGGTGGTCATATGCCCGCTCTCAACACCCCAGCCTTCATCCAAAAGGCGAAGCAACGGCGCCAGAGCATTGGTCGTGCAGCTGGCGTTAGAAATAATCTTATGCGCGCCGATCTCGGCCTCATTCGCGCCCAACACGATGGTTATATCAGCAGCCTCCGAGGGCCCTGAAATCAGCACAGCCTTTGCGCCAGCCTCAAGCCCTCGTTCGGCAACCGCACGATTGCCTGCAGCACCTGTGCATTCGAGCAATACATCAACGCCGCTTAGATCTAGCGCACGAATATCGGCCTCCGCGTGAAACGGGTAGCGCACACCGTCCACATCAAGACACCGCTCTTCATGGCCTACCGTTCCCGGAAACGGACCGAAAATACTGTCATAAGCAAAAAGATAGGCACAGCTCTCAAGCGGTGCGATATCGTTGATCAGCACAACCTCAAAGGTACCCGCCCGCACGCCATGCCCCGCGCCATGCAGCATGCGCAGGATCGAGCGACCGATGCGCCCAAACCCGTTGATCGCAATCCTGATGACTCGGTCGCTCATCTTAGTGCTCACTTTCGCTTTTGTAGCCCTGACCCTCAAAATAGGGCTCCATCTGCGCTACGATCACCGAGTTCTCCGCCAAAGCCCGCGCCATAAGCTCGCGTTCTTCCTCCGGGATGTCGTGGCCAAGCTCCAAGCGCTCTTCCAACGTGCCATAGCCTGTTACATCCAGAGGCGCCGTATCCGCTTGCTTCAATATCGCCACAGTTTCACGCACGGCCTCTTCCTCATCCACGCCACTCGCGTAGATCACTAGCGCAGCACCCGTCGCACCCTTGGGCAAGCCGTCGCCCTCCTTGCGGCCAATCTCGACCAACAAAGTATACACCTGTTGTGGCTTCTTTGGCTTCTTCTCTTTGGATTTATCGGCTGTCTTATCGGCCATTTTCAGCCTCCATATCTTTTCACCCCGAGGCTTGGCGAACTGTGCCGCGCAAGTCAACCCGAAGCCTGAAACCGTTACACTTATGCCCCTCTTGACCCCTTAATATTAAGGAAGAAAACGGGTTAGGGCTTGACCCCCGCACCTCACGCTGAAAAAATTAGCTAACTGGGGTAATCTGACTATGAAACACGCAATTCACTGCTTGTGCTTTGGAGCCGCCATGCTGCTTTCATCACTTGCAGCCATGGCGCAAAACGCTCCGTTCACGTTTACTACAGTCGAGCGGCCGCCGTTTTCCATGGATGCCATCGGCGAGCGCAGCGGGTTTTCGATTGATTTGATGCGCGCCATCGCCAAAGAGCTGGGCCGGCCAATTAAGTTTCAACCTGTTGAAACCTTTGGTGAAATGTTGAGCTCTGTTGAAGAAGGCCGCTCCGATGGAGCCATTGCCAATATCTCGATCACGGCCGCTCGCGAGCAAGTTATGGACTTTAGCCAACCGATTTTCGAAAGCGGCCTTCAGATCATGCTTCCTGAAGGAGAGCACAGCGCAAGCCTCTTTAGCGTTATTGTGACCCGTGATATCGCCTTCTTCTTGCTCTCCGCCTTCGGGGTGCTCTTTAGCATTGGCATGCTGATGTGGGTCTTTGAGCGCAAACATCAGCCCTATTTCCAACGCCCTTTCAAAGAAGCACTCTTTCCCTCGTTCTGGTGGGCGCTCAATCTGGTTGTGAATGGCGGTTTTGAAGAACGCTTGCCACAAACCCGCGTCGGCCGGTTCTTCGGAGTGATGCTTGTTGTTTCATCTCTCTTCGTGGTCTCGATTTTCGTGGCAAAAATCACTGCCGCCATGACCGTCGCAGCCATTTCCGAAAACGTCGATAGCATCAATGACATAGAAGGCCACGCCGTCGCCACAACAGCCGGTTCCACAGGCGAGGCTTTCCTCGCCGCCCGCGGTATTGCCTTCACGCCATACACCAAATTCGCAGACATGCTCGCCGACTTCGAAAACGGAGAGATCGACGCTGTGATTTTTGATGGACCGATCCTAGCGTGGTATCTGCGATCTCGCAGCATAGAGAGCGGTCGTCTTGTTGAGAGCGTCTTCAAGCGCGAAAATTACGGTATCGCTCTTCCAACAGGCAGTCCGCTAACAGAAGACATCAACCGCGCCCTCCTCACTCTGCGTGAAAATGGCACAACAGATGAACTCCAACGCAAATACTTTGGCATCTGAGCACCCTGCTCGAAAGAAAGCCACCAGTCGCGCCACCAGGCGCACAACAGACACACGCAAGGCCTGCCAACACGAAGCAAAACATGGGGCTCACATCGCCACATTGCTTGACACAAAGTCAAACATCAGCGGTTGCGCTGTCAGGGAGCTATAACTCGCCACACGCTAAACTTTTTCGGGCTTTCTTGGGCGGGCGCCTCAAGCCATTCCCTGCGCCTGTAGCCAAAGACCCAAACCGATCATAGCAATCAATACGAGCGTCTTTCTCATCGCGTTTCTCCCTTCACTCAGGACACAAACGCAAAACGCGGCAACTTCCGTCGCCGCGCTCTAACTTTTTTCTCGGAAAAGCTTAGTCCCGCAAAAGCTCGTTGATCGAGGTCTTGGAGCGCGTGCGCTCATCCACTCGCTTCACAATCACAGCGCAGTAAAGGTTCACACCGTTCCTGCTCGGCATCGAGCCCGCAACAACAACAGAGCCAGAAGGCACTTCGCCATACATCACTTCGCCTGTCTCACGGTCGACAATCTTGGTCGACTGGCCGATAAAAACACCCATCCCAAGCACAGAGCCCTCGCGCACAATGCAACCTTCTACAACTTCCGAGCGCGCCCCGATAAAGCAGTTGTCTTCAATAATCGTCGGGCCAGCCTGCATCGGCTCCAAAACGCCGCCAATGCCAACGCCGCCACTCAGGTGCACGTTCTTGCCGATCTGCGCGCAAGACCCGACAGTCGCCCATGTATCAACCATCGTGCCACTGTCGACATAGGCGCCGATGTTGACGAACGAAGGCATCAAAACAACGCCAGGCGCGATGTAGGCCGACTTGCGCACAACACAGTTCGGAACGGCGCGAAAGCCCGCTGTCTTCCAGTCATCCGCCTTCCAGCCGGCAAACTTGCTGTCGACCTTGTCCCACCAGCCACCAGCCTGCGGGCCGCCTTCCTGAATTTCCATATCCTTGATACGGAAGCCCAAAAGAACTGCTTTCTTAGCCCATTGGTTTACATGCCAGCTATTGTCCGCCTGCTTCTCCGCAACGCGCAGCTTGCCGCTGTCGAGCGCATTGAGCGTATCTTCAATCGCCTCGCGGGCCTCGCCTGTTGTGTCTGGCGTGATCGCGTCTCGCGCGTCCCATGCCGCTTCAATCGCTGCTTCAAGCTGTGCGTTTGACATATCTGTCTCCCCAAATCGCGTGTTCAAAAAACCAGCCTCCCCTTTAGCGGCCTTCTTCCTTTCGCGCAATCGCTTCGCCACAACACATTGCTGTCCAGACTCGAAACTGGCTTTGGTCGCATTTGCCTGCGCATGGCACTCTCTTCAAGTTCACAACGATTGCGCCCTCTTTTCACCTCCGCCCGCAGCAACGCACACCACGGACAAACCACCTCTCTCTTGCCTTCCACGCGCCCATATGCACATTGCCTCTCCAGATCAATTCAGGAGTCTCTCATGCCAGTTCTACGTTCACGCACCAGCACCCACGGCCGCAACATGGCAGGAGCCCGCGGCCTCTGGCGCGCCACAGGCATGAAAGACGACGATTTCGGCAAGCCCATCGTTGCCATCGTCAACTCCTTCACGCAGTTCGTTCCTGGTCACGTGCACCTCAAAGACTTGGGTCAGCTCGTCGCCCGCGAAGTCGAAAAAGCAGGCGGTGTCGCAAAGGAATTTAACACAATCGCCGTCGATGACGGTATCGCTATGGGCCACGATGGCATGCTCTACTCGCTTCCGAGCCGCGAGATCATTGCCGACAGCACCGAATATATGGTCAACGCCCACTGCGCCGATGCAATGGTCTGTATCTCCAACTGCGATAAGATCACGCCAGGAATGCTGATGGCCGCCATGCGCCTCAATATACCCTGTGTCTTTGTGTCTGGCGGTCCCATGGAAGCAGGCAAGGTTGTCTGGGACGGCGAAGAAAAAGCAATTGATCTGGTTGATGCCATGGTCGCCGCCGCAGATGAAAATATGTCTGACGAACAAGTCGATGCCATCGAGCGCTCCGCCTGCCCAACATGTGGCTCCTGCTCAGGCATGTTCACAGCCAATTCAATGAACTGCCTCACAGAAGCCCTCGGCCTCTCGCTTCCGGGCAATGGCTCCGTGCTGGCAACCCACGCCGATCGTGAAGCGCTCTTCCGCGAAGCGGGTCACCGCGTGGTCGACCTCTGCAAGCGCTTCTACGAGGGCAATGATCACTCCGTCCTGCCGCGCAACATTGCCAGCTTCAAAGCATTTGAAAATGCAATGACCCTCGACATCTCGATGGGCGGCTCGACAAACACCGTGCTACACCTGCTCGCCGCCGCTTACGAAGGTGAAATCGATTTCACCATGCAGGATATCGACAGGCTCAGCCGCAATGTCCCCTGCCTCTGTAAAGTCGCCCCCGCGAAATCCGATGTGCATATGGAAGACGTCCACCGCGCAGGCGGCATCATGGCCATCTTGGGCGAGCTTGACCGCGCAGGGCTCATCCACCGCGATTTGCCCACTGTGCACTCGCCAACGATGGCAGACGCCCTCGCCAAATACGACGTCGCCCAAAGCACAGACGAATCCGTGCACCAGTTCTACCGGGCAGCTCCGGGTGGTGTGCCAACACAAGTCGCCTTCTCGCAAAGCCGCCGCTATCCAGAGCTTGATCTGGACCGCAAAACAGGCGTCATCCGCACCAAAGAACACGCCTTCAGTCAGGATGGCGGCCTCGCCGTCCTCTTCGGCAACCTCGCCGAAGAAGGCTGCATCGTCAAAACAGCAGGTGTTGACGACAGCATTCTCAAGTTCTCTGGCCCCGCCTACGTCTGCGAAAGTCAGGATCAAGCTGTCAGCGACATTCTCACAGGCAAGGTCAAATCAGGTGATGTGGTGATCATCCGCTACGAAGGCCCTCGCGGCGGCCCCGGCATGCAAGAAATGCTCTACCCGACAAGCTACCTCAAATCAAAAGGCCTCGGCGCAGCTTGCGCGCTTCTGACAGATGGTCGCTTCTCGGGCGGCACGTCGGGCCTCTCCATTGGCCACGTCTCTCCAGAAGCGGCCGAAGGCGGCCTCATCGGCCTCGTCGAGCAGGGTGATCTCATCGAAATCGACATCCCTAATCGGACAATCAACCTCGCGGTCGACGATGCAACACTCGCCACACGCCGAACTGCCCAAGATGCCAAAGGCTGGCAACCCGCCGCGCCACGCAAACGCAAGGTCACAACAGCGCTCAAAGCCTACGCTGCCCTCACAACAAGTGCCGCCAAAGGCGCAGTGCGCCAACTCTAAAACAAAACCCTGCTTCTTCTTTTTAAAAATATCCTGGGGGGAGTTTGAGGGGGGCTAGCCCCCCCCTCAATGGATCGGATTTTCGCGAAGCGAAAATTCGACCCTACAAGGCCGTCCGCTGCCGCCCCTGCGCGTCAAAATTCGCAGGCTCCAACCAGCGCTCAAAACGCGCTTTCAAGGCGGGCCACTCGCTGTCCAAAACCGAAAGCCAAGCCGTATCACGGCTGCGCCCCTTGTAGACAACAGCCTGCCGAAACACCCCTTCAAACGTAAATCCAAGTCGCTTCGCCGCCGCAAGCGATGGTGCGTTCAAAGCATCACATTTCCACTCATAGCGCCTGTAACCCAGTGTCTCAAAGACATAGGCCATCATCAGATACATCGCCTCTGTGCTCATGGGCGTGCGCTGCATCAGTGGTGAAAAATGAATGTAACCAACTTCAATCACGCCATTCGCAGGGTCGATCCTGAGATATGTCGCATGGCCGACGGCGCGGCCTTCTGCGTTCAAAACCGTAAAATAAAGTGGGTCTTCGCTCGCCTCAGCTGCGCGTAAAAAGACACCAAGGTCAGCCTCGGCCTCAATCGGCGCGATCGGCAAATACGTCCAGTTTTTCCCTGTCGTATCCGCAGAAAACGCTTCCCAAAGCTCTTTGCCATGCGCCTCGGTATCAAGCGGAACCAAAGAACAAAACCCCCCCTCAAGCCTTACCTTTTCAGGCCTGGGCCTTGGCAGATCGGTTCCAACAGGCCAGCCGATAGGCTGGCCCATCTCATTCATAATATCAGCCAAAGACCTTGCCTAGCGCCTTGCCGACAGTCTCACAAATCTGGTCAATGTCGTCTTCCGTGCTGATCAGCGCAGGCGAGAAACAAAGCGTGTTGTTAAAGCCTGGGATCGAGCGATTGGTCGCCCCGATGATCACACCCATCGCACCGCACTCCGCCACGACCTGCGCCACAAGTTTTTCGTCCATCGGCTCTTTGGTGGCACGGTCGCTCACAAGCTCGGCGCCGCAGAAAAGCCCTAGCCCGCGCACATCACCGATGACTTTGTGGTGCTCAGCAAGCTCCCAGAGGTTGGCAACCATGCGCGCGCCCATCTTAGTGGTGTTCTCCAAGAGGTTTTCATCTTCGATGATACGGAAACACTCCAGCGCTGCCGCAGGGCCCGCAGTGCAGCCTCCGAATGTCGAAATATCGCGGAAATAGTTGAGCGGATCAGTCGTGTCATCTTTGAACATCTCAAAAACACGTTCATTCGTCACACAGCAAGCAATCGCGGCATAGCCAGAGGCCACGCCCTTGGCCATGGTCACAAAATCAGGCTCCACACCATAATGCTGATAGCCGAACCACTCTGTCCCCGTGCGCCCGACGCCGCAAACAACTTCGTCAATGTGCAGCAAGATATCATACTTGCGGCAAAGTTCGCCAATCAGCGGCCAGTAGCCTTCAGGCGCAGGAATAACCCCGCCACCGGCCGTCACTGGTTCAAGGCAAAGTGCGCCGATGGTATCCGCACCCTCAGAGAGGATAACTTCTTCAATCGCTTTTACAGAGGCCGCTGCATAGGCTTCGCCCGTCAGGTCCCACTGCGCACGATACTCCATGCAATGAGGAACCCGCACAAACCCAGGCGCAAACGGTCCGTATTGGGCATTGCGCTCGTCTTGTCCGCCTGCGGACATCGTGGCCAAAGTTGAGCCATGATAGTCGCGTTCACGATAGAGGATTTTATATTTCTTGCCACCATATCGCTTGTGGCTGATCTGGCGCACCATCTTGAAGGCCTTCTCATTGGCCTCAGACCCCGAATTCGTCTGGTAGACGCGGCTCATGCCAGGCATCTTGCTGATCAGTTTTTCAGCAAACAAAGCACCAGGAACAGAGCCCGCAGATCCTGCAAAGTAGGGCAGCTTTATAAGCTGGTCGCGCACAGCGTTGGCGATGCTCTCGCGTCCGTAACCAACATTGACTGTCCAGACCCCACCAGACACGGCATCAAGATACTCTTTGCCATTCTGGTCCCAGACGCGCATCCCCTTGCCTTCTATGATGATACGCGGCTCACCCGTCTCAAACGGCTTGTGCTGAGTCAGATGGTGCCAGACGTGCGCGCGATCCGCGTCAACAATATGGCTGATGTCATTTGCAGAAAGATTGCCGTCCATGGTCTGGAGCCTCCGTTTGGATCGTGCGCGAGGCATAGCTCCGCACAGCGCAGTTTTGATCAAATTCTAGCAGATAGCAAAGCGCTAATTTACCCGAGTCTGATAGGGCCAGTCAGTTTCCTCATATAAGACCAAAATAACACTCAAATACGAGCGCCATCAACATCCAACGCCAGTATTTCCTAGCAAAAACCGCCGCAACACCCCCAAATCCACTTTTCACAAAATCTAAAAACGCAGCCTATTCCCCAAATTAGACATTGATCGGAATCACCATTTGCGCCCTGATGCTAACACAGCGAGGCGCGTGCGTGCCACACGCCCCGCAGAATGCTCAAAAGCCAGACAAACTGGTGAGCTGCGCCTAGTCTGGCGTAAAACCAACAACGGGAGCTACCTCATGAAACTTAAATCAACCCTTATGTCAGCCGTGGCCGCAGCCGCGATGCTCGCAGGCAGCCAAGCCGCCGCGCTTGACGAAATCACAGTCGCATACTTCCAAGAATGGCCAATGCCGTTCCAGCATCACAAAGTTATGGGCGCTTATGACGAAGCCATGGGCGTAAAGGTCAACTGGCGTGCCTTCGGTTCAGGAACAGAGATGAGCGCGGCCATGGCCTCAGGCGATGTGCACCTCTCTGTTAGCCAAGGCGTTCCACCCTTCGTTGTCGCAACATCAGGCGGGCAGGATCTCCAGATCCTCGACGTAGCCGTCAGCTATGCCGACAATGACAACTGCGTCGTTGCTGAAGCGCTCGAAATCGACAAGACAAACGCCGCAGAACTGGCAGGCAAGAAAGTAGCTGTGCCGCTCGGAACAGCCGCACACTACGGCTTCCTCAAGCAAATGAGCCACTTCGGCGTTGATGTCGGCTCCATGGAAGTCGTCAACATGAACCCCCCTGAAGGCTCCGCAGCCATCGCTCAGGGCGCGGTTGATATGTTCTGTGGCTGGGGCGGCTCTCTGCGCCGCGCACTTGAGCACGGCAATGTTCTGCTCACAGGTGACGAAAAAACAGATCTCGGCATTCTTGTGTTTGATGTTACGTCAGCGTCAGCAAGTTTTGTCGCCGAGAACAGCGACCTTGTCGCCAAGTTCCTCAAGGTCACAGCCGATGCAAACGCAATGTGGGCCGATGAAGTCAACCACGCAGCCATGCTTCCAGCTATCGCAAAAGACGCGGGCATGGACGAAAAAGCCACAATGGAAACCATCGCAACCTTCAAGTTTCCGACAGTGGAAGAGCAGCTCAGCAGCGCATGGCTCGGTGGCAACGCCGCAACGTTCATGAAGGGCGTCGCCGATGTCTTCCTTGAAGCCGGAAGCATTGACGCCGCACTCGATACTTATGAGAACGCCGTCAATACAGGGCCCCTCGCGGCTGCAGGCGGTATGTAAAGCAAACTGGCCCGCTGCGTCTTGTTCGCAGCGGGCCACTTCTCGCTTTCTCCTAGCCTTACACTCAAGGCAAAGTTCTGACTAAGACGACACAACAGGGGCTTGAGGCCCCGAAAGGCGAGCATGTCCACTCTCTCCATCGATAAAATCTCCATGCGCTTTGACTTGCCAAACGGCAGCCATGTTCAAGCACTCAAAGACATTTCCCTCGAAATCAAAACAGGCGAACTGATGAGCGTCCTTGGCCCCTCTGGCTGTGGCAAGACAACGCTTCTCAACATCGTCGCCGGATTTCTTGCCCCGACACAAGGCACGATGACGCTCAACAATCATCTGATCACAGGCCCCGATGCCGAGCGCGGCATGGTCTTTCAGCAAGGTGCGCTGTTTGAGTGGATGTCCGTGCGCGAAAACGTAAGTTTCGGGCCCCGCATGAAAGGCCAACGCGAAGCAGAATGGCGCGATAACGTTGACCATTTGCTAGATATTGTTGGCCTGCGCGACTTTAAAGAAAAGTCCGTGTTCGAACTTTCGGGCGGGATGCAGCAGCGTGTCGCCCTCGCCCGTTGTCTCGCAAATGATCCCGATGTGATCCTTATGGATGAACCCTTGGGCGCCCTCGACGCTCTGACGCGCGAAAAGATGCAAGGACTTGTCCTCAAGCTCTGGAAAGAAACTGGCAAAACCATCATCCTGATCACCCACTCGGTCGAAGAAGCACTGCTTCTCGGCGAGCGCCTGCTTGTCCTCGCGCCACGTCCCGGGCGCATTCACCGAGAATACCGCCTTCCATTCGCCGATATGGGCGTTGGCCAAGACCTGCGCGAAGTCAAAAAGCACCCTGAATTTGGTGAAAAGCGCGAAGAAATCCTAAGCATGATCTGGGATATGGAAGAAGAGATCATGGGTAACGCTGCGGAGGCAAGCGCATGATTATTCTCCTCCTCTATACTTCAATTTTCATCGCTGGCTTCTTCCTCGTCCGCTTCGGCGTCAAGCGTTTGATGCAAACTCGCGCTGACTTCACATCGCTCAAAACAGTGACCTTCGGCGACGAAAGTGCCGTGCGTCCTGATCGCTGGGCCAGCGTCATTTCAGTGGTCACAATCTTTCTACTCTGGGGCGCTTTCACAGGGTCCAAATGGGCCCCGATCCACGCCCCTGCGCCCTTCATTGGCGACACCGAGCTGACCTATACACTTGAAGCGCCCGATGGCAGCACAGATGACGCAACGATCACATTACGCGTCCACAAGTTTGGTGAAGACCCTGCTGCACCAGAAGTGGAATTAGGTACTGGCTTTGCCAAGAACGATGCAGAGATTGTCTCAGCTGGGCGCACAAAAACAGTTCTCTTTGACAAGAACGATGATGCCAAACGCCGCGACGGCGCAAAGGTTGTTGCCATCGACGGCCAGCCCATCACAATCGGCCAGAGCGTTTCCTTTGCCGAAGGCAGCGTCTCACTCACAGACAAAGGCGCAATCCAGATCATACCGTCCGGCGGCATGCAAATGGAGCCGATTTGGCTTCCACCGCCCGAAAAAGTCGTCTCGCGGTTCATGGAAATCTCGACAGAAGGCTACCAAGGCTTCAACCTTTGGGAACATTTAGGCTACTCGCTCTTCCGCGTTATCGTCGGCTTTCTGCTCGGCGCAATTGTGGGCATCCCTCTGGGCTACGCTATGGGCCTGTCCAACTGGTTCCGCGGGTGGTTTGATCCGATAGTCGAATTCATGCGCCCCGTGCCTCCGCTCGCACTCATTCCACTGGTCATCATCTGGGCAGGCATCGGAGAGGTCGGCAAGATCATTCTGCTCTTCCTTGCAGCGCTCTGGATCATGGCCATCGCAGCACGCGCAGGCGTGTCAGGCGTCAATATCACCAAAGTACATGCAGCCTACTCCCTTGGCGCATCCAAATTCCAGCTCATGCGCCATGTGATCGTCCCCAACAGCTTGCCCGAAATCTTCACAGGTGCACGGGTCGCAATGGGCGTCTGCTGGGGCACAGTCGTCGCCGCAGAACTTGTCGCCGCAGAGAAAGGCGCAGGTATGATGATCATGGTCGCATCCCGCTTCCAGCTGACTGATATCGTAATCATGGGGATCATCCTGATCGGGATCATCGGCTATGGCATCGATATCCTCATGCGTATTGCAGAGAAGACACTCGTGCCATGGAAAGGCCGCTCCTAAAGGCAATATGAGGCCGCGTGCCAGCATTGCGCGCGGCCCCACCCAAGATATTCCATTGATACTCCCGCGCGCCTCGCTAATCTGCGCCGATGGATACACGCGCGCGAAGTCTGCTGACCTCCCTCTTCGAGGCCGCCATCAAGGCGGCTGATCCGCTTGAGGCCCTCGCCACTCACCTACCAGCGCCACCCAAAGGCCGCACCGTGGTGATTGGGGCAGGCAAAGGGGCTGCCCAAATGGCGGCTGCACTGGAACAGCTCTGGGACGCTCCGCTGACAGGAACAGTTGTGACCCGCTACGGCTTTGGTGCTGAAACCCAACACATAAAGGTACTCGAGGCCTCACACCCCGTCCCCGACGCGGCAGGCCTCACAGCAACAGAGGCACTTCTCACCGAACTCACGCACCTCACCACCGACGATCTCGTTATTGCCCTTGTCTGCGGCGGTGGTTCTTCCCTGCTCGCTGCGCCCGCTGATGGTCTCACATTGGAAGACGAACAAGCGCTGAATCAAACGCTTCTCGCCTCCGGCGCACCCATCGGCGCCATGAACGCGATCCGCAAAATGTTCAGCCGTGTCAAAGGCGGTCGGCTCATCGCCAATACAGCTGCACCTGTCGTCTCGCTCATCGTCTCAGATGTGCCTGGCGATGATCCTGCCCAAGTTGCCTCAGGCCCCACAGTCCCATGCGCCTCAGGCCGCAAAGAAGCCCTCGCTGCCGTGGCACGCTACAACATTGCGCTGCCGCCAAGGCTTGCCGACTATCTCGCCACAGCCCCCGCACCGCCCGCGCCCACAGCCCCCGCTTTTCTCAAAAACGAAGTCCACGTAATCGCCTCTGCCGCTCGGTCTCTCGCTGCCGCCGCAGATATTGCAAAAGCTAAGGGCTGGCTCGTCGATATTCTCGGCGATGACCTTGAGGGCGAAGCCAGCACCCTCGGCGCAGAACACGCGCACCTTGCGGTTGCCGCGCAAGGCCCCCGTCTCATCCTTTCAGGTGGCGAAACGACCGTAACACTCAAAAATAAAGGCCGTGGAGGGCGAAACACTGAATACCTCCTCGCTTTTGCCCTTGGCATCGAAGGCACGGAAGGGATCAATGCGCTGGCGGCTGACACAGACGGCATAGACGGCTCTGAAGACAACGCAGGCGCTTTCGCCACAGGTCAAACCACCGAGGCCATTCGCGCGGCCGAGGTAGAGCCGTCAGAAGCCCTCGCTCAGAACAACGCTTACACAGCCTTCGCCGCTGCAGATGCGCTTTTCCTCACAGGCCCCACAGGGACCAACGTCAACGACTTCCGCGCAATACTGATAGGCTGGCCCTAAAGAAAAAGCGCCGAGCCTTCGCCCAGCGCTTTAGAACTCTCGTTCTTGACAACCTTAGTTGCAGCGCTTCTCCGCATCTTCCACTGCCGCGGTAAAGCCCGACAGCGAGAACGTGTCTTTGGTCAGTGTGCCACGTCCCGAACGGGCCGACAAAATCGCGTTTGTTCCACGCTTCAGTGCCGTGACAATCTTCGCATCATCCGCAGCAGACGCCGCCCAAGCCCATTCCCCATCGGTGAATAGCTCAAAACTCGCGCCATCAATTGCAAGGTTCACAGTCGAACCAGACGCAAAAGGATACCCGCCCGTAAAGGCCAGCTGACCCGTCACATTGGCTGCAGGGCGGAAAAACGTCATCAAAAGGATATCTCCACGGCGCACAGCAACCACGCGCCCGTCTTTTGAATTTACCGTCTCCTTGGGCGAACTGACCGCCCAACACTCTTTAGGGTTCGCATCTTCAAACACAGCCCAAGCCGTTTTTGTTGCAACCTGGTTGGTGCTTGTTTCTTGAGCATAAACGCCTGTTGTCCCAGCAAAAAAACATGCGGCACAAGCCATAGTTTGCGCAAATCGTAATACCATATTGTCCAGCCTCCAGCTGTCCGTTGCCTCAATTCCGTTTGACCCGCGGCTTTTGCCAATTTTTAAATCGGGCCGATTTCCACTCGACATTGCTACATTAGCCTGAAAACTGCCACACACGAAAGAGGAATTGGCGGAAACTTGCACACGTTTTTGGGAGAATGACATGAACGCACCTGTATCAATGGCCGAAATTTGGCGTGGACCTTTCTTGGAAAGCATTCACATGGGCCATGCTGTCGTTTGCGGCGAAGGCGGCGAGATCATTGAAAGCTGGGGCGATCCCTCCGCAATCGTGCTGCCGCGCTCTTCTTCGAAGATGCTCCAAGCTATGCCCCTTGTTGAAAGCGGCGCCGCCGATGCCTTTGGCCTCACAGGCGAACAGCTCGCGCTTTCCTGCGCGTCCCACCAAGGCGCGCCCATGCACACAGACCGCGTCCAAAGCTGGCTCAAAGACCTGGGCCTTTCCGATGACGATCTCAACTGCGGCCCACAAACGCCCCGTGACGAGGCCGACCTCATATTGATGCACAAAACCGATAGCTCACCCTGCCGCTATCACAATAACTGCTCGGGAAAACACGCAGGTTTCCTTACCCTCAGCCAACATCTTGGCAGCAAAGACCCGATCTATGTCGACCCGTCCCACGCTGTGCAAAAAGCCTGCCTCGCCGCTTTCGAAGATCTCACCGAAGAAACAAGCCCTGGATATGGCATAGATGGCTGCTCTGCGCCCAACTACGCCGCCAGCCTTCACGGCATCGCCCGTGCCATGGCATTTTTCGCCAGCGCAACCGATGGTGGCAACACCCGTCAAAAAGCCGCCGCCCGCCTCCGCGACGCGATGCGCACCTACCCGGAACTGGTCGCAGGCAATGGTCGCGCCTGCACAGAACTCATGCATGCAATGCATGGCCGCGTAACTCTCAAAACGGGCGCAGAAGCTTTCTTCATAGCAATTGTTCCCGAAAAGAAAATCGGCGTCGCACTCAAGATCGTTGACGGCTCCATACGCGGCGCCGAATGCGCCATCGCGGCCATACTCGTGCGCTTAGGTGTACTAGAGCCAAATCACCCAGCGACATTGAAGCGCCTGAACGCCCCGATCCTCAACTTCGCAGGGCAACACACAGGTGAGATCAGGGCAGGCTTGGCGTTTCAATAACCTGCCCACACCTTTTACTTCAAATATCCTTTTCACCCCTCTCAATCTATGCCACGTTCGCGGCGTTCTCAGGGCGGGGTGTAATTCCCCACCGGCGGTAAGCCCGCGATGAAAGTCAAAGGTAAGCCCGCGAGCGCTTCGTGCCTTGTTCGCAAGGCACTTGGGTCAGCAGATCTGGTGCAATTCCAGAGCCGACGGTCATAGTCCGGATGGGAGAGAGCAGCAGAGTGATGTGGGTTTGCCCGCAGAGCTGTGTTGTCCCTTTTTAGCTCTGGGCACGTGTCTGAAGTCAAAAGGAGAAACACATGACACCTCAACAGACAGTGCCCCGCTACGCCTTCATCAAGGCAGGCTGGCACGCAGATATAGTGAATCGCGCACTTGATGGTTTCACACAGATCATCCCGCCAGAGCGCGTTGATGTCTTTGATGTTCCAGGCGCGTTCGAAATGCCGCTCATGGCCCGCGACCTCGCCACCACGGGAAGCTACGTCGCCATTGCCGCTGCAGCGCTTGTCGTCGACGGCGGAATTTACCGCCACGATTTCGTTGCGCAGGCTGTCGTTGATGGTCTTATGCGTGTGGGCCTTGACACGGGCGTGCCCATTCTCAGCGTTTCACTCACGCCGCATCAGTTTCAAGACACCGATCACCACATCGCAATTTATGCCGAGCACTTTGTACAAAAAGGCCGCGAAGCTGCACAAGCCGCGCTGATGATCAGCAAGACCCGCGAAAGCCTCACAGCTTGAGTGCCCGAGAAGGGTCGCACAAACAGCGGCCCTTCTCTCAAAAGGTTTAGCGCCCCGGAATATCCTCGCGCGCACTCGCAGGCGCCCAATTTTCGATGATTTTCATAGCCTCTTCTGCCGTATCCACAAATCGGAACAGATCCAAATCCTCTGGCGAGATCGTCCCCGCCTCTGCGAGCGCGTCCCAGTTTAATATGCTCTGCCAGAAATCGCGCCCAAAGAGCAGAAACGGAATTCGCTTCATCCGACCTGTCTGAATAAGCGTGAGGCTTTCAAACATCTCATCGAGCGTACCAAAGCCCCCCGGAAACACACAAACCGCATTTGCACGCATCAGGAAATGCATCTTGCGAATGGCAAAATAATGGAAGTTAAAGCAAAGCCCCGGCGTGACATATTCATTTGGCGCTTGTTCATGCGGCAGCACGATATTGAGCCCGATAGAGTGGCCTCCAGCGTCCACAGCGCCACGGTTCCCCGCTTCCATGACCCCCGGTCCACCGCCCGTCACGATCACATTTTCGCGCCCGTAGCTTTCCATCGACTTTGCCGTCATCAGCCGCGCAAATGTGCGCGCCTCGTCATAAAAGCGGCTGAGGTCCGCAAGCGTTTTGGTTCGTGCAGAGCCCTTCTTGTCTGGCTCGGGAATCCGCGCGCCACCGAACAAAACGATCGTGCTTTCAATGCCCTTCTCATTCAAAATCATCTCTGGTTTGAGAAGTTCAAGCTGCAGCCGCACAGGGCGCAGCTCGTCACGACACATAAAATCCTCATCCGCAAACGCCAGCCTATATGCTGGCGCGCGGGTCTGTGGCGTGTCGGAAATCTGTTCGGCTGTGTCTCGGTCTGTGTGGGCGTCCCGAAACGGGCTCATGCGCTCTTCATTCATATACTCATTCCCTACTTGCACCTATGCCCAAGACCTATAGGCTCCGCGCCTTAAAGGCCAGTTACGGAGACGTGATCAATGTCATGGAAAGCCCAAATCAGCGCCGCCGCTACGCGCATCGCGCCCTATGTTCAGCGCACGCCTGTCATGCTCACCGAAGGTTTCGGTCTATCATACAGCATCGAAATGAAGCTCGAACAGCTCCAGCACACTGGTACATTCAAAGCACGCGGTGCATTTAATACCCTTCTCTCTGGCCCCGTTCCACAAGCGGGCATCGTTGCAGCATCTGGTGGAAATCACGGCGCAGCCGTGGCCTTCGCCGCACAAAAGCTCGGCCACAGCGCACATATCTTTGTGCCCGAAATGGCAGGGCCTTCAAAAATCGCGCTCATCGAGCGAACTGGCGCGCAGCTTACTGTGGTCAAGGGTGAATACGCCAACGCCGCAGACGCCGCTGCCGAGTATGAGGCCGCATCAGGTGCGATGCAAATTCACGCTTATGATGCGCCTGCAACTGTCGCAGGCCAAGGCACCTGCCTCGCCGAGTGGGACGAACAAGGTCTTCAAGCTGACACGGTGCTCATAGCTGTCGGCGGCGGCGGCTTGATCGGCGGAGCGCTTGGCTGGCTTGCAGGCGCGCGCAAAGTAGTGGCAGTCGAACCTGTCACCTCTTGTGCCCTCAATGCGGCGCTGGCCACGGGTATGCCCTGTGATGTGCAGGTCTCGGGCGTCGCAGCCAACGCACTCGGCGCACGAAAAATTGGCCAAATCTGCTATGATCTCGCGACAGAGCACAGCTGCGAAAGCGTGCTTGTCACTGATGAAGCCATCACCGCCGCACAAAAAGCGCTCTGGCAGGAGCGCCGCCTGCTGGTCGAGCCAGCGGGCGCAGCCGCCCTCGCTGCGCTCACGAGCGGAGCCTATACGCCTGCCAAAAGCGAGCGAGTCGCAGTGCTGCTCTGTGGCGCAAACATCGCCCCCGACCCTCTCGCCTAAATATGCAGTTGATGTAAGTCCAGATTGCCAAGCACTTCAGTCCAGCCTAAGCTACCTCGCATGGCCATTTCGGTAGAAACCTTCTTTCTTAATCCAGACGCGCAAGGCACGCTGCAAGCCCAGATTCAACAGATGGTCGCAGAGGGTATCCTCTCGGGCCGTTTGCGTCAGGGTGAGAAGCTCCCCTCGACGCGCAAACTGGCACAGCATTTGCGCGTCTCGCGCATAACGGTCACGCTGGCCTACACAGAGCTTCTGGCCAATGACTACCTCAGCTCCAAGGGCAGATCAGGCTATTTTGTATCCGACAATGCCCCCGAACCGCTCAGCTTCCCGCCCCGTCCGGAGGCCGAAGAGGCGCTCGACTGGTCTCGTGCCATCGGCCAACGCTTTTCGGGCGGCACGCCTCACACAAAGCCACGTGACTGGGCACGCTTTCGCTACCCTTTCATCTACGGTCAGACCGATCCAACACTCTTTGATCACGCCAACTGGCGGCTCTGCGCCCTTCAGGCTTTAGGCCAAAAAGACTTCGAGCCCCTGACATCGGACTACTATGATCAGGACGATCCCGAGCTGATCGAGTTCATAGCCCGTCACACCCTACCGCGCCGAGGCATCCTTGCGGAACCAGAAGAAATCCTCGTCACGATGGGCGCACAAAATGCGCTCTGGCTGGCCACACAAGTCCTGCTCACCCAGCGTCGTACAGCAGCTTTTGAAGAGCCCTGCTACCCTTCTCTGCGCACGATCCTCAATCAGTCCCGCTGTCACCTCGCCCCTGTAGGCGTTGACGGTGAAGGCCTCATTCATCAAGATATTCCGCCCGAAACAGATGTTATCTTCGCCACCCCAAGCCACCAGTGCCCAACCACAGCAACCATGCCTCTCGCCCGCCGCAGCGCGCTTCTGAACAAGGCTCGTGAGATCAATGCCGTGATCGTCGAGGACGACTATGAATTTGAAATGTCCTTTGCGGGCGCGCCGTCACCTGCATTAAAATCGCTCGATGGCGATGGCCGTGTCGTCTATGTGGGCAGCTTCTCCAAATCGCTTTTTCCCGGCCTGCGTTTGGGCTATCTCGTCGGCTCGCGCCCGTTTATCCGCGAGGCCCGCGCCCTGCGCGCTTCTGTCCTGCGCCATGTTCCAGGGCACATCCAGCGCACTGCCGCCTACTTCCTCCGCCTCGGCCATTACGACGCCCTGATCCGCCGTATGTCAGGCGTTTTGTCTGAGCGACGCAGCGTCATGAGCGAAGCCATGGACCTGCATGGCCTGGAACTGGCAGGTCAAAGCGGCACAGGCGGATCTGCCTTCTGGATGCGCGCCCCCGAAGGCGTGAACACAACAGAGCTTGCCGCGCAACTCCAGACACGCTCCGTCCTGATCGAACCAGGCGCGCCATTCTTCGAAAGCGGCAGCGCGCCGCAAAATTACTATCGCTTGGGCTATAGCTCGATCCCCGCCTCCAAAATCCCAGAAGGCGTCCGCATCATCGGCGAGGCATTGCGAAACTGGCCCTAAGCGCGCCCCAAGGCTGGCCCTAACCCGATGGCTCCCACACCCGTAATTTCAATCTCAATCATCAGGCCGCTTCCGCTGTCTGATTCTCGCTCAATCCCGCGATCCTTTCGGAGAAAACGCAAATGAAAATGACGACAGAAGAAGCCTTCGTAAAGGTCCTCCAGCGCCACGGTATCGAACACGCCTTTGGTATTATTGGCTCGGCCATGATGCCGATCTCCGATCTCTTCCCAAAAGCAGGCATCACATTCTGGGACTGCGCCCATGAAGGCTCGGCTGGCATGATGAGCGACGGCTACACCCGCGCCACCGGCAAAATGTCGATGATGATTGCCCAAAACGGCCCTGGCATCACAAACTTCGTCACCGCTGTCAAAACAGCCTACTGGAACCATACCCCCCTTCTCCTCGTCACGCCTCAGGCCGCCAACAAGACCATTGGCCAAGGTGGTTTTCAAGAAGTCGAGCAGATGAAACTCTTTGAAGATATGGTCGCCTATCAAGAAGAAGTCCGCGATGCCTCCCGCGTCGTCGAAGTGCTCACACGTGTGATAGCGCAGGCCAAGCGCCTCTCGGGCCCCGCCCAGCTCAACATTCCACGTGACTTCTGGACACAAGTGATTGACGTGGAAATCGCAGATCCAATCGAATTTGAGCGCTCACCAGGCGGTACAAACTCTGTTGCAGAAGCCGCCGCGCTCCTCAGCACCGCCAAGAACCCAGTGATCCTCAACGGCGCAGGCGTCGTCCTATCCGCAGGTGGTATCGCAGCCAGCCAAGCTCTCGCCGAGCGCCTCGATGCGCCTGTATGTGTTGGCTATCAGCACAATGACGCTTTCCCTGGCAGCCACCCGCTCTTCGCCGGCCCTTTGGGCTACAACGGCTCCAAAGCAGGCATGGAGCTGATCAAAGAGGCCGATGTGGTCCTCTGCCTTGGCACCCGCCTCAACCCGTTCTCCACCCTGCCGGGCTACGGGATGGAATACTGGCCCGCTAACGCCAAAATCATTCAGGTCGATATTAACCCCGACCGCATTGGCCTCACAAAGAAAGTCACAGTGGGCATCGTCGGTGACGCGGCCATGGTTGCAGATGGCATCCTCGGCCAGCTCTCAGGGACAGCAGGCGACGAAGGCCGCGACGCGCGCAAAGCCCGCATAGCCGAGACCAAATCCCGCTGGGCGCAGCAGCTCTCCAGCATGGATCACGAAGACGACGACGAAGGTACCGACTGGAACAAGCGCGCACGCTCTGACAAGCCTGACTGGATGAGCCCCCGCATGGCTTGGCGTGCAATTCAGTCTGCCCTGCCAGCAGATGCTATCATCAGCTCCGATATCGGCAACAACTGCGCGATCGGCAACGCATACCCAAGCTTCAACGAGGGTCGCAAGTATCTCGCGCCTGGTCTCTTCGGTCCCTGCGGCTACGGCCTCCCCGCAGTCGTCGGCGCCAAAATTGGCTGCCCCGATGTGCCTGTCGTCGGCTTTTCAGGCGATGGCGCTTTCGGCATCGCGGTGAACGAGCTTACAGCCATTGGCCGTGGCGAGTGGCCTGCGGTAACGCAAGTTGTCTTCCGCAACTACCAGTGGGGCGCAGAAAAGAGAAACTCGACACTCTGGTTTGACGACAACTTTGTCGGCACAGAACTGGACACTCAAGTGAGCTATGCCGGCATCGCCACAGCCTGTGGCCTCAAAGGTGTTGTCGCGCGGACAATGGACGAGCTGACAGCCGCGCTCGCCCAAGCCTGTGCAGATCAGAAAAATGGTATCACAACCCTGATTGAAGCGATGATCAACCAAGAGCTCGGCGAGCCCTTCCGCCGCGACGCTATGAAAAAACCAGTCGCCGTTGCAGGTATTTCTGCCGCGGATATGGTGCCTCAGAAGGCCTAATGCGGTGGCAACTGCCACAGGTTTGTGATGTGCTCGCCCCATACTGGCGGCGAGCACATCACAAGAAAGAAAACCCATGACAGCGCCATATCCCTTCCTCTCTACAACCTTGCCAACCGCGCCCCAGCGCCTTCTCACACAAGCGCGGAACCTGCCGACACCCCGCGTCGCTCTGGTCAATGCGGGCGCTGTCACACCACTTCTCGGCATTCGCGAAGCGGCTGAAGCTGGCCTCGCAGAGCCAATCTTAATAGGCGACACAGCAAAGATACGTGCTGCCGCCGCAGCGATCGAATATGACATCTCCAATCTGCGGATTGTCCACGCGCCCCATGCCCAAGCCAGCGAAAAGGCCGCCGAACTCGCCCGCGAAGGTGAGGTAGACGCCATAATGAAAGGGCAGGTCCATACCTCGACTTTTCTCAAAAGCCTCCTGCCCACAAAAGCAGGCCTTCGCGACAAGAATACCCGCTGCACCCACCTTTTCCATATCACCACGCCCCACAGCGATCGCCCCCTGCTTCTGACCGATGCGGCGCTCAACGTAGACCCTAGCATCGAGACACGCCAAGCCTGCCTCGCCCATGCCGTTGCACTCGCACAGACACTTGGGATCACCCGCCCAAAAGCCGCGCTTCTGGCCCCCTCAGAAGACGCGACGCCCTCCATCACCAACACAATGGAAAGCGCAAGCATTGCCGAATGGGCAAAAGCAAACCAGCCCCAAGCCGATGTCGCTGGCCCCATCGCGATGGACCTCATCTTGTCCAAGCAGGCCGCCGAGATCAAAGGCTACAAAAGCACGGTCGCTGGTGATGCAGACATCATCATCACCCCCAACATCACGACTGGAAACGCCCTCTTCAAGTTTATGGTGCTTGGCATGGGCTGCTGCGCGGGCGGGCTTGTCGTCGGCGCGCGTGTTCCGATCCTGCTCACATCCCGCTCTCAAGAAGCCGCCGCGCGTCTTGCCTCCGCGGCCCTCGGCGCCATCTCGGCCCATCAGGTAAAGAAAGCTCTCTAGATGCTCCTTGTTCTCAACACAGGCTCTTCCTCGCTCAAACTCGCGGTCTTCAATGCGGCGCTTGATTTGGTCGTCGATGGCAATGTCTCAGGTGTCGGCGGCCAAGGTCGCATGGCACTGGGCGAGACCAAAACGGATGTAACTACAAGCAATCACGGGGAAGCGCTCGACTGTCTGCTCAAGGGCCTCAGGGCGCGGGGCATTGCCCTGTCAGACATCACGGGCGCTGCGCACCGCGTCGTGCATGGCGGCCGCCGCCTCACCGCACCAATGCGTATCACACCCGAAGCATTGGCACAGATCAAGGCGATGGTCCCTCTTGCGCCTCTGCACAATCCCCCCGCCCTAGCAGGCATAGCTGCCGTGACCGCCAAACTGCCAAATCTGGCCCAGTTCGCAAGCTTTGACACCGCTTTTCACGCCGCCCAACCCGATGTTGCCACCGCCTACGCCCTCCCGCGCGCACAGCGTGATGCAGGCATACGTCGCTATGGTTTTCATGGTCTCAGTTACGCAGGCATGGTCCGACAGTTCGGCGACAAACTGCCCCACCGCCTCCTCGCGCTGCATCTTGGCGCAGGCGTCAGCCTCTGCGCGATCAAGGATGGGCGCTCCATCGCGACGTCAATGGGCTATTCGCCGCTCTCTGGCCCGACAATGGCCACCCGCACAGGCGATATTGATGGCATGGCCGTGCTACGCATTGCGCAGGAGCTCGGCTTTGACGCGGCTACAGAGCTTCTCAACAAACAGAGCGGCCTGCTTGGCCTTTCGGGCATAACAGCAGACATGCGCGCGCTCCTCTCCGACCCCTCAGCAGACGCCGCATTCGCGGTAGAGCATTTCGTCTATTCTGTGGTGCACCAAGCAGGCGGTCTCATCGCGGCCCTTGAAGGTGTCGACGCCATCGCCTTCACGGGCGGCATCGGCGAAAACTCCGCGCCCATCCGAGAACGCATCATGGCAAAGCTTGCGTGGCTCGGCGACCTCCCCGTTCATATTATCCCCGCCGATGAGGAGCGTCAGATCGCGATCGACGCGACCTCCCTCCTCCAAGCGACATGAGCTACGCCTGCGCCACAACAATAGCGCTCACGGCAACAATATCTTCAACGGTCGCACCACGGCTCAGATCTCCGACAGGCTTTGCAAAGCCCTGCAAGATCGGCCCAAGCGCTTGTGCGCCCGCAAGCTCCTGCGCAAGTTTATACGCAATATTGCCCGCGTCCAAACTTGGGAAAATCAACACATTCGCATTCCCCGCCCCCATACCCTTCTTGGTAGCAACCTTTGGGTTTAAAGCTGCGTCGCCCTGGACAGGCCCAACAAACCCCGCAAGTTCCGCCGCCGTGCGCACCCGCTCCACACTTTCCCCTGCGCCGCTCGTGCCAGTCGAAAACGACAGCATAGCAACCTCAGAATGCCCCAAAAGCGCCTTGGCGCTCGCGTGTGAGGCGCGCGCAATATCCGCCAGTTCCTCAGCACTTGGCTCAAGGTTCAAAGCACAATCTGCGAAGATCATCTCACGCCCGTCAGGAAACAGCATCACAAAGAAAGACGAGGGCAAAGTCACGCCCTCAGCTGGTCCAATGGCCATCGCCGCCGCCTCAATCACCCGCCGTGTCGGGCTGTCGGCCCCCGCAACCATGGCGTCCGCCTCGCCTGCGGCCACCATGGCTGCCGCACGGTATAGCGGCTTCTTGAGCAAACGCCGCGCCATCACTTCTTTCATGCCCCGCGCCATGACAAGCGCCTGCACCTGCGCTTCCGTAACATCACCCAAAGCGAGCGGCTCACAAATTCCCTCCGCCCCAAGCCGCGCCATCGCCTCGGCAATTCGCGGCTCATCCGCCTCCGGAAAAACAACTCGTTTAGGCCTTTCCCGCGCCACGCCATAAATTTTTTTCAAAAATTCCATGTATGCCTCTGTATACTTTCCTCAAAGGAGCCAGCAATGAGCACAGACGTCAAGATAAACCGCGGCCTCAAAGGCATCTACTTCGAACGTTCAGGCGTGTCTCACATCGACGGTGCCAAAGGCGAACTGTCCTATCGCGGCTACTCGATCCACGATCTCGCCACGCGCTCCACCTTTGAAGAAGTCTGCTACCTGCTCATCTTCGGCGAGCTTCCCAGTACAATCGAGCTGGCCGATTTTGACGCCCGTCTCAAAACCGCACGTAGCCTCCCACCTGCAATCTACGACATCATCGAAAGCACCAAGACAGGTCACCCGATGGATGTCTTGCGCACAGCTGTCTCAGCCCTCGCAGCGCTTGAACCACAGAGTCAAAACGTGGGTGAAGGCGCCTTTATCGAAAACGGCATACGCCTGACCGCTCAAGTCCCAATGATCATCGCGGCGCATGAACATATCCGAAATGGCCGCGCGCCTGTGCCCGCAGACCCCTCACTCAGCCACGCCGCCAACTGGCTCTATATGCTCAAAGGAGAACGCCCGTCTGAGGATGCCGCACGCCTCGCAGATGTGGACTTCATCCTCCACGCTGAACACGGCGCAAACGCGTCGGCCTTTGCCGCCCGCGTGACCGTAGGAACCGAGGCCAACCTGCACGGCGCCATGGTCACAGCCCTCGCCACACTCGCTGGCCCCGCCCACGGCGGCGCTGCTGAAGATGTGATGAAAATGGTGCAAGAAATCGGCGCGCCAGACAAGGCCGCCGCCTACGTCAAAGCCAAACGTGCCGCCCGCGAAGCCGTCACAGGATTTGGCCACCGCGTCTACTGCGCCGAGGACCCCCGCGCGCGCCACATGCGCGAGGGCGTTCGCAAGCTCGGCGAAGAAATGGGCGCTCCAGTTTGGTACGAAATTCTGCAAGGTGTGGTCGAGGCTATGAAGCCCTATTCGCGTCACGGCCTAAATGTGAATGTCGACTTTTATTCAGGCGTCATATACCAACTTCACGGCATCCCGATGGACCTCTACGTGCCTATTTTCGCGATAGGCCGCATGCCCGGGTGGGTTATTCAATGCATAGAGCAACAGCGCGGCAATATTCTCATTCGCCCGCTCACACTCTACAACGGCCCCGAACTGCGCGATTATGTAGACATGAGTGACAGGTGACAGAACTTCTAGACCTAACAAGCGCCCAACTGGCCTTCGCACTTGCCGCCGTTTTCGTCGCAGGCGTCGTGCGCGGGTTTGCGGGCTTTGCGCTCTCTGCGCTCACAATGGCAGCGCTGGCCAGTACAATTCCCCCAGTGGAACTGATCCCTATTTGCACCATGCTCGAGCTCGCCTCTGCCGCCCTGCTGATGCGCGGCGGCTTTTCCGAGGCCAACAAACGCATGGCCATCACGTTGCAGTCAGGGGCGCTTATAGGCGTGCCCTCAGGCCTCTATCTCACCACAACGATTGATCCCGAACTCTCAAAGATCATCGCCCTGTGCCTGATCGTCACTCTCGCGCTGCTACAGCTCGCGCGCGTCCGCCTGCCCCTCACAACATCCCCAGTGCCAACGTTCATCACAGGAATCTTCTCAGGCTTCGTCACAGGCCTCGCCAGTATCGGTGGCCTCGTGATTGCACTCTACACACTTGCGCTGCAAATGCCGCCCAAAAACATGCGCGGAACCCTGATCGTAATCATCTTTATAGGGGGCGCGCTGACGTTCCTGTGGCAGCTCCTGTACGGAATGATCACGCCCTTGGCACTCACTCGCTTCGCCGCCTTCGCTCCGCCAATGCTCGCAGGAGTCCTGCTGGGGCGCGCCTTCTTCAAGCCCGAATATGAGCGTCACTATCGCCCCTTCTGCCTGACGTTGCTGATTGGCCTCGCCGTTTTTGGCCTTCTCAAAACGCTGCTATAGAGCGCCAGCCCTACTTGCTGCGCCAGCTATCAAGCCACTTCTGAACGCGGCTCTTGCGCATATCATAGCCGTCTTCCAGAGCGTCCATCGTCGGATCCACAGTGCGCTCCACAAACTGTCGCAACATCGCACGCACAAAGAAAAAGCCAACAATCAAGAAGGCAAAGAAGAAGAGATTAAACCAAGGAAACGGGCGGTACTCAGGCCCACTCACAGGCTTGATCGAAATCGCATTGGGATAGATAGACAAGAAACGCATACGCCAGCCATAATGCGTGATCGACACCCACTGCTCCTTACCTGCCAGTGCCGAAGCTTCGGCTTCAAGGTCCGAGCTATCAAATTTGAAGTAGGGCGGATAAACGCCCGTGTCCTCGTTGCGATAAACCATCACACGCTCACCACCGCGCCACAGCCCCAAAAACCAAGTATCAACCTTTACAGTATTGATCAGCCGCAGGTCGCGCATATCGCCTTCCGCTGAGCCCAGATCCACCTGATTGTAAAAGATCTGCTGAAAGCTCGACAGACGTTCCAGACGGTCCGAGATGCCTGTCACTTTCGCCACATCATGCTGCGGCAACGTATAATGCAGATAGAGCCCAGCAATCACGAACAAGACCACTCGAAAAATTCGTCTCACATTACGCATCATACGCCCTCTCAATTGATCACATAAATCAGCGTCACCACCGCAATGGTGGGTATCACATAAACCAGCAAGATCAACTTCCGCCTGAAGCCACTCTGATACGCTGCCATACCAGCATCGACAAAGTCGTCACGGCTCTGGCCAGCCCGCGCCTCTTCGTCAAGCTCAACCCAGTCATCTTCAAGACGTTCCCGCCTGACAGACCGCGAGTAAATCGAGATAAGGACATAAATAACTGTCAGCAGAACAAACCCGACAACCGCAAACCTAACAAACTGCATCCTACCTCCTAAAGCGTTTCGGGATAAATCACCTCAAAACGCGCACTTCTTCATTGGTGTTTCGCACAGCTCGGCTGAAATGAGCTCTCAGCTTATCCTCAAACCGCTTTCACAGCGCTCAAATATACCCTTCACAGGCACTCATCCTCAGCCCAGTCTGCCCGTTTTCCACTGGCGATACAATCCGGGCAGCCCCATACGCATCAACGAAAAAATTGGGCTCAATAAGGAAACAAAACTGCGCTCAAGCCACGGACTGTCGCAAAAGATGCACACAATATTGCCCTAAATTTAACTCAACTGTTTCTAAAATGGGTCCAATAAACGCCTTTCCGCTCCGTCAATTTGGCCTCGCGCGATGAGGAGCGAGAGAAATGGGCACGGTTGGCTACTATTCAATGACGGCAGGCCAAGGCCAAGCGTCGCAGGTCGATGAGATCACGAACAACGGCGACACCGCCGTGAACGTGACCATTCCCAATGCGACGCAGCTGGCCTCACTGGACAGCCTCTATGTGGTTAACCCGTCCAACAGTAGCTTCGGTGCAGAGTATATGGCCAACCTCGGAGCCATTTCTGCTGCGGTCAACAGCGGCATGAACCTCATTATTTTTGACCGCGCCGTGACCAATGCCCAAACAATCCTACCAGGAACAGGCTCAACAATCACAGCGGTACGCAACTTTGCCAGCGGAACAGATGTTAACGTCGCCGCAGGCGCCCCCACGTCCTTCACCAATGGCGCAAACGGCGTGATTGATGACAGCACATTTGATGGTGGCAACTACTCAAACCACGGCTATGTCGAGCTTTCTTCGCTCCCACCTGGCGCAACAGCCTTGCTCACAACCAGCGACCCGACCCACATTGTCGCCTTCACCTACCCCGTCGGCTCAGGCAACGTGTTCTATTCCACAATGCCAATCGATTACTATACAGGCCAAAACAACCCCGCAATCAGCCCCGCCGATATCTTCACGCTCTTTACCAATACACAGCAAACGGTGATGTGCTTTGCCGCAGGAACGATGATCGAAACCCTCCTCGGTCAGCGCGCCATCGAAGACCTCCGGATCGGCAGCGCGGTCCAAATCCACGATGGTCGCATAGAGCGTATCCGCTGGATCAGCGCCTCCAAGATCAGCGCTTCCGACCTGAAAGAAAATCCAACGCTGCGCCCCGTGCGCATCACAGCAGGCGCCCTTGGCAATGGCTTACCCACGCGTGATCTCTTGGTTTCGCGTCAGCATCGTATGCTCTTGCGCTCCCGCGTTGCCGAGCGCATGTTTGGCGCCCGCGACGCTCTCGTATCCGCCATCAAGCTCACAGCTTTGCCTGGCATCTACGTTGATGAAAGCGTGGAAGACGTCGAGTATTTCCACATCCTGTTTGATCAACACGAGATCATCTTTGCCGAAGGCGCCGCGTCAGAGAGCCTCTTCACAGGCCCCGAAGCGCTTAAATCCGTTCCCGCCAAGGCCCGCGCCGAGCTGATGCAACTGTTCCCCAATCTCGCCCGCTTTGACTACAAAGCCACTTCCGCCGCGCACATCCCATCGGGCAAGCTTCAAACTGCACTCGTGGCGCGGCATCTGAAAAACGCGAAGGCGGTCTTTGCGTAAGATGCTTCGGGGCTCTAGCCCGCGCGCCATCTGGAGATAGCTTTTCGCTAACCAGCACATGCTCCAAACACCGCTTATCGCCGCTGGGTGGCCCATGTCGCTCAGCGTCTAAGCCAATACAAGACGATCTCATCCATACGCAGAACATGTTCAGCTATCGGACTATTCGTCTTTCTTCTTGTCCAAAAGATAGGCCACTCCACCAACAGCCGAGAAGATCAGAAGACCGATTCCCACAGGCACAGCCGATAGGCCCAGCGCATCGAACCGCGCCCAAGCTTCAAAGCCAATAAGATCGCCAAGGCTAAGGATTACGGCGAAAGCCACACAAATCCCGATGGTGAATACCACTGCTTTTCTAATCATACCTTGGCGTCTCCCGTGTTGGCTCATCCTGCGTAAGCGGTTTTGTCATGCTTTTCGACACTCTTTTCAAACCGCCGCATCCTATCCGCTTCCAGCTTGTTGACTAAAACAATCTGCAGCACCCTTTGGTGCTGCAGACAGTCGATCCATGCCTTGCCAGTCTCCATAAGGCGCTCAGGCGTCTGACCTTTGGAAAGCAGCAGAGCTGTATAGTTAGTATACAACCACGCTTCGGATGCTCTCGCCTGAGTGCATGAGATCAAAGGCTTTGTTGATCTCTTCAAGTGGCATTTTGTGAGTGATCATCTCGTCGATCTCCACTTTGCCATCCATATACCAATCGACAATTTTGGGCACATCGGTACGTCCCTTTGCCCCGCCAAAGGCTGTCCCTTTCCAGACGCGGCCTGTCACAAGCTGAAACGGTCGTGTGCTGATCTCGGCCCCAGCAGGCGCAACGCCGATGATCACCGAAACGCCCCAACCACGGTGGGAGCATTCCAGCGCATCCCGCATAACTTTCACGTTGCCTGTAGCATCAAAGGAATAGTCCACACCGCCGAAAGCGTCTTTCTCGGTTTTGGTCAATTCAACAATCGCCTCGGTCACCGTCTGACCCTCAAGTTTTGACGGATTCACAAAATCAGTCATACCGAATTTGCGTGCCATGGCTTCCTTGTCGTCATTGAGATCAACCCCAATGATCTTGTCAGCCCCCGCCATACGCAGCCCCTGGATCACGTTGAGACCAATGCCGCCAAGACCAAAAACAGCCGCAGTCGACCCGATCTCGACACCCGCTGTGTTGATCACCGCACCGATACCTGTGGTCACGCCACAGCCAATGTAGCAGATACTCTCAAACGGTGCGTCCTTGCGCACCTTGGCAAGTGCAATTTCGGGCATGACAGTATGATTGGCAAAGGTCGAACAGCCCATATAGTGGAAGATCGGCGTCCCATCGAGCATCTTGAAACGCGTGGTTCCATCCGGCATCAGCCCTTGGCCCTGCGTCCCACGAATGGCAGTACAGAGGTTCGTCTTTCCAGAGAGACACGCATGGCATTCACGGCACTCAGGCGTATAGAGCGGGATCACATGATCGCCAGGCACAAGCGTTGTGACGCCCTCGCCGACTTCAAGAACGATGCCCGCGCCCTCATGGCCAAGAATACTGGGAAAGAGCCCCTCGGGGTCGTCACCCGAGCGGGTAAACTCATCGGTGTGGCACACGCCTGTGGCCTTGATCTCGATGAGGACTTCGCCCCTCTTGGGGCCCTCAAGTTCGACTTCCATAATCTCAAGTGGCTTGCCTGCTGCAAGCGCGACGGCTGCACGTGTTCGCATGATGTGTCTCCCAAATATCTCGTCCAAAGCCTGCGGCAAACAGCACAGACTTGCAAGACTTAGGGGGAAACAGGGCACTCATATTCCCCTGATATCCAAGCCTGCGTCTTGCTACCAATCCTTAGAGATTGGGGAGTTTTAATAATGTATGTTTCACGTATCACCGCGGCACTTGCTGCAACCACTCTTTTGACAGCCTGCCAAATGAACGGCATGCTTGAACAAAAAGATCCACTCATCCCAGCAACCACGCGTGCCGCCCTCGCCGACACATGCGGGGCTGGCGATCTGACCTTCATGGCTGGGATGCGGGTGGCCGAGGTCGAATTTGATACCGCACAGCGTCCCGTACGCATCGTTGGCCCCAAAACTGCAGTCACCACAGATTACCAGCCCGAGCGCCTCAATGTTAAAATCGATGCCTCAGACCGGATCACTGGATTTAGCTGCGGCTGATCACTTCTTGATGCGATAGGCCTTGTGGCAGGCTGCACATGTGCCACCAAGGTCGCCCATGCCTGCCTGAACCCAGCCAAGATCACTTGTATCAAGCTCTTCGGCTGCAGCGCCCATCGCCTGTGCCTTCATCTCAAAATCAGCCCAGTTTGCCCAGATCGCAGGAAGCGCAGTTGATTTAGGGTCCATTTCTTGCGCCTCAAACGCCGCAGGTATTTTGGCAGCGTGATCAATCAGCGCCTGCCGCGCCTCGCCCGCCTTGTCGACGTCAAACGCCATCTCGCCCTTGGCCATCGCGCCCAAAGTGCCCGTGGCAATCTTAACGCCATCCATCAGCATCATCCGCGCCTTCACGGCCTCGTTTTCCACACCTTCGGTCATGGCAAAGCCCGTGCCCGCGATCGTTGCGCTGAGCGCCAGTGTCACAAAAAATCTTTTCATCAGTACTCTCCTGTTGGTTGCTTATATTACGCCACGGAACGCCAAACCGATCAAGACACGCTAATGTGAAGCGCAAGAAAGGCGCACTTTCACGCCTTCGCTTTCCCGCGTTTGCGCACTGGCGCAGGCCGCACCCGCGCCTCGATCATCTCATAAAGCGTCCCAGCAATATTCTTGCCGCTCGCGCCTTCGATCCCTTCTAGCCCTGGTGAGGAATTCACCTCAAGAACCTTCGGACCGTCACTCGCGCGCAAAAGATCAACACCCGCCATATGAAGTCCAAAAGCCTTTGTCGCCTTTAGCACCACATCGCGTTCTGCCTTGCTGATTTTCACAGCCTCCGCAGTGCCACCCCTGTGCAAATTGGAGCGAAAGTCACCCTCCGCACCCGTGCGCCGCATCGAGGCCACAACCTTACCACCAATCACAAAACAACGGATATCCTCACCCGCAGCTTCTTTCACAAAGTTCTGAACAAGAAAATTCGCTTTCAGCCCGCGAAACGCATCAATAACCGACTCAGCCGCCTTCTTGGTTTCCGCCAAGACAACGCCCTTGCCCTGCGTGCTCTCCAAAAGTTTCACAATCAGAGGCGCGGTCCCCACAAGCCCGACAATCGAGTTGGTGTCCTTCGGACTCGCGGCAAAAGCCGTGTTCGGCATCCCGATCTTATGTCGCGCCATAAGCTGATGCGCATGAAGCTTATCGCGGCTTGCCGTAATCCCCTGTGAAGAGTTCACACAAAATGTCCCGATAGTTTCAAACTGGCGCACAACAGCCGTACCATATGAGGTGATAGAGGCTCCGATCCGTGGGATAACTGCATCATAGCGGGCCAGCCGCTTGCCGTCATAATGCACCTCAGGCGCAAGCGCATTCAGCGCCATATAACAACGCGTTGTGTCGATCACTTCGACAACATGCCCCCGCTTCTCACCCTCTTCCACAAGACGGCGAGTCGAATAATTATCCTCACGGCTCAAAACAGCCACGCGCAGCGCCCGTTCTGGAGCTGTCTCGCGCACCCGCTTGCTGTGATACACATCATAGCTCAGCTCAGGCTGCAGAAACCGCTCCGTCGCTACGATACTGATATGGTCCTTAAGCGCCTGCCGCCCAAGCAACATACGGTTGCTCATGGTTGCACGGTTGCTCAGCGTAATCTCAATGGGCCAACGGTGACCGTTCACCAGCAGGTTTGTCTCGATAACATAGCGGTTCTCACTCTCCCCATTGGAGGAGGTCACTTCGCGACGATCCTTGATCTCGGCAGAACAGGCAAACACAATGTCTTCACGTCCCGGAACCGGGTGCACCATAAAACGCACCTTGGGCTTGGATGAAGCACCGAACACTTCAATATCATAGGCATGAAGTGCCGAGGTTTTCGCCCCTGTATCTACTTTAGCCTGAATCGCCGGCAAGCCGAGCTGGGGTAAAGCCACCCACTCTTCCCATCCGAACGACAAAATAGAACTACTCTTATCAAGACTCATGCGCTGCAATCCAATGTTTGAAAACGGCTGATGCCGAGCCTATAGCAATAAGGCTCTCAGACCAACTCGCGGCATTTCGCATAGTTTTTCTCACAGGGCTAGCCCCTAACGTCATCGGCTTCTCTCTTGGCAATCAGCTCTATTTCCGCCAAGACACAAAACTATGACACAAGAATTCTCCTTCTCCCTCGCCGCCACTTCGGGCAAAGCCCGCACTGGAACAATCAGCACACCGCGGGGCGATATCCGCACGCCAGCATTTATGCCAGTCGGGACTGCCGCAACAGTCAAAGCGATGATGCCCGAAAGCGTGCGCGCCACAGGTGCCGACATCCTCCTTGGCAACACCTATCATCTTATGCTGCGCCCCACCGCCGAACGCATCGCCGCTCTGGGCGGTTTGCATAAATTCATGAATTGGGACCGCCCGATTCTCACAGACTCGGGGGGCTTTCAGGTCATGTCGCTTGCAGACCTGCGCAAGCTTACGGAAGAAGGCGTGGCGTTCAAAAGCCACATCGACGGCTCCAAGCACATGCTCAGCCCCGAGCGCAGTATGGAAATCCAGCGCCTTCTCGGATCTGACATTGTCATGTGCTTTGACGAGTGCCCCGCATTGCCCGCAACAAGAGATGACATTGCCAAATCCATGGAGCTGTCCATGCGCTGGGCCAAGCGCTCACGCACAGCTTTTGGTGAGCGTCCCGGTTACGCCCTGTTCGGCATCCAGCAAGGCGGCCTCGAGGAAGACCTGCGCGCCCAATCCGCTGAGGCCCTTCAGGACATAGGCTTTGAAGGCTACGCTGTAGGTGGCCTCGCAGTCGGTGAAGGTCAGGAGGCCATGTTCAACACCCTCGAGTTCACGCCAGACCAACTCCCCACAGACAAACCACGCTACCTGATGGGCGTCGGCAAACCCGATGATATCGTCGGCGCTGTCGCGCGCGGTATCGATATGATGGACTGCGTCCTCCCCTCCCGCTCGGGCCGTACCGGTCAGGTCTTCACCCGTCTCGGCGTGCTCAACATCAAAAACGCCCGCCATCAGGACGACCCGCGCCCGCTCGACGAAAACTGCGGTTGCCCCGCGTGCAAGAATTACAGCCGCGCCTATCTGCACCATGTCTTCCGCTCTCAGGAAATCATCTCCTCGATGCTGCTCACATGGCACAATCTCCATTACTACCAAGACCTCATGGCAGGGATGCGTGCGGCGATCGCTGAAGATCGCTTCACCAAATTCGAGCGAGACTTTCACAGCACCCGCGCCCAAGGCGACATCGACCCCCTCTAATCTACCCTCTGCTTCCCCTTTCCTAAAATATCTCGGGGGTCTGGGGGCTGCCCCCCAGCGGGTCGAAGGGCGCGCAGCGCACTTCGAAACACACCCCGCATCAACGGGCCCCGTTAACCTGTCTTTAGAGACCTTAACCCTTGGTTCAGAAAGCCAGCGCACCGCACGCCACATTAACACCCCGAAATCCCGTTTTGCCGGTGCACGGGTTGTGCACGCATTGTGCACGCTTTTCACCCCCCTAGAATCACCCCCATTAACCTTTTCAAAGCAGGGCTTGATTCACGCGAAAAACGCGGCCACGCTAGTGGCATGAACATGGCATCCCACACGCCCTTTCCAATCGGCTCGCAAGTCGCCTTTCACCGTACCGAGCTCTCGCTTATCCTCGGCCTCTATGGCCGCATGGTGGCGGCAGGCGAATGGCGCGATTATGGTATCTCCTGCCTCAAGGATTACGCCGTGTTTTCGGTCTTTCGTCGGACAGCCGAAAACCCACTTTACCGCATCGAAAAGCACCCCAAACTGCGGCTCAAACAGGGACAATATTCAGTCATTGGACTCAACGGTCAGGTGCTCAAACGCGGCCATGATCTCAAAGCAGTCCTGCGCGTTCTGGAGCGCAAACTCATCCGCGCTGTCAGCGACTGAGGCGTATAAAAAAGGCCCGAATTCCACTCGGAATTCGGGCCTCTATCTTTACCTAAACTGCTTAAAAGTCTAGGTTTTCGACGCTTAGAGCATTCTGCTGGATAAACTCGCGGCGCGGCTCCACAACATCTCCCATCAGCTTGGTAAACAGGTCATCCGCTTCTGCCATATCCTCGACTTTCACTTGCAAGAACGTGCGCGCATCAGGGTCCAAAGTCGTTTCCCAAAGTTGGCTCGGGTTCATCTCGCCAAGGCCTTTGTAACGCTGTAGGGACAGCCCGCGTTCGCCCTCTTCAAGGATCGCTTTCAGAAGGTCCAAAGGCCCATAAATCATCTGGGTTCGATCCTTGCGCTCAAGCTTCGCAGGCTTGCCGTAGACCTCTTGTAAGCTCTGGGTCAGCGTGCCCGTGCGCCGTGCCTCTCCAGAGCGCAGCATCGGCCCATCCAACGTGCGGACTTCTTCGACACCACGCAAAATACGCGCCAGTCGGATGCCATGATCCTGCGTGATACGACCGTGCCAACCCTTCTCATATTCCAACGCAATAAGGTCCAGTCGCTTCGCAACCATATCGGCCACACCCTGCAAATCGCCTTCAATTGCACCGGGAATAAATGCCCCCGCAATCGCAGCTTGCTCAAGGATATGACGTGGGTAATGCGTTGGAAACGCATCCAAAACACGCCGCAGCTGGCGCGCTTCATCTACAACACGGATCAGATCCTGACCGGCCATTTCGGCCCCGTCACCTAGCTTCAAGACTGCCCCGTCAACACCTTGCTGCACGAGGTAATCATCAAGCGCATTCTGGTCCTTGAGGTAGACTTCAGACTTCCCACGCGCCACTTTGTAAAGCGGCGGCTGGGCAATGTAGAGATACCCGCCCTCGATCAACTCAGGCATCTGACGATAGAAGAACGTCAACAAAAGCGTACGAATATGCGCGCCGTCCACGTCCGCATCCGTCATCAAAACGATCTTGTGATAGCGCAACTTTTCAATATTGAATTCATCGCGTCCAATCCCCGTTCCAAGCGCCATCACAAGGTTACCAATCTCTTGGCTTCCAAGCATGCGGTCAAAGCGCGCGCGCTCCACGTTGAGAATCTTGCCTTTAAGCGGCAAAATAGCTTGTGTGCCACGGTCGCGCCCAGTTTGGGCAGAACCGCCAGCGGAGTCCCCTTCCACGATGAAAAGCTCTGTTTTGCTTGGGTCTTTCTCCGAGCAATCCTTGAGTTTTCCAGCGAGGAAATTCACGTCCATTGCCGTCTTGCGCCGCGTCAATTCTCGCGCCTTGCGCGCCGCCTCACGGGCATGAGCTGCTTCAACAATCTTGCCAACAATTGTTTTGGCTTGTTGAGGGTTTTCTTCAAACCATTCGGCAAGTTTGTCGCCCACCAGACTTTCGACAACTGGGCGCACTTCAGAGCTCACCAATTTATCTTTGGTCTGACTTGAGAATTTGGGATCGGGAACCTTGACGGAAAGCACACAAGTCAGCCCCTCGCGCGCATCATCGCCCGTAAAGTTAATTTTTTCTTTCTTAGCTATACCCGATGATTGGGCATAGTTGTTGATCGTCCGCGTCAGCGCGCCCCTGAAGCCCGCCATATGCGTGCCGCCGTCGCGCTGCGGAATGTTGTTTGTGAAAGGAAGAACGTTCTCGTGGTAGCTATCATTCCACCACATGCCGACCTCGACGACGATATCGTCCTTTTCACCCATGATGTAGATCGGCTCTTCCATGACCGAACTCTTTGAGCGGTCAAGGTACTTAACGAATTCTTTTACGCCGCCGTCATAGTAGAGCTCTGTCTTGAGTGACTCAGCAGGACGCTCGTCTTCCAAGATAATACGCACACCACTGTTTAGAAACGCCAGTTCGCGCAAGCGTTTTTCCAAAACTGCAAATTCAAAATCAAGATTTGAAAACGTTTCAGTAGACGCAAGAAAGCGCACTTCCGTGCCGGTCTCGCCATTGGCATCACCAACAACACGTAAGTGCTCAACAGTGTCGCCATGCGAAAACTTCGCGTAATGCTCTTTGCCATCACGCCAAACGCGCAACTCAAGCCAGACCGAGAGTGCATTCACAACCGAAACGCCTACACCGTGAAGGCCGCCTGAAACCTTATAGGAGTTGCTGTCAAACTTACCGCCCGCATGGAGCTGGGTCATGATGACTTCCGCCGCCGAAACGCCCTCTTCCTCGTGAATGCCAACAGGAACGCCACGACCGTTATCTCGCACGGAAACCGACGAATCCGCATGGATTTTGACGTTCACATAGTCCGCATGACCAGCCAGCGCTTCGTCGATGCCATTATCAACCACCTCATAGACCATATGGTGCAGACCTGAGCCATCATCGGTGTCACCGATATACATCCCAGGGCGCTTACGGACGGCCTCCAACCCCTTGAGAACCTTGATGGAATCGGCGCCATACTCTTCGGGTTTCTGCTCGTTCTCTGACATTTACACGCTTCCTTTGCGATTTTGTCATTTTATACTGTTTATGGTGGGGAATGTCACGCGCAACCGCTATATTTTGAGCCATCATGGCCACTTAGATCAGAACAGCACAAAGCGGGCTAAAGTACCGATAGCTTGGGGCAAATCAGCTCCAAAAGCCGTAATTTGGTCATAGTATTTTCCGCTCTTTGACGCAGTCTCTTGCGACGGTAAGGGTATGAAAAAACAGCGCACCAAAACAACGCACGCCCCAGATACCTCCTCCTTCAAGCCCAAGAGGCCAGCCGATGATGTCCTTTGGTCGCCACTAGAAGGGTTACTCCTCTGTGCAGCGAACGTTGCTGTCTTTGCCTTCTTGCTGGGCCAAGGGCACTACGCATATGTCGCTTATCTCTTCGAGCCTGTCTTCGCCATTGGACTTCTCGTCATTTGTGGTCAATGGGCCTACAAAATTAGTCAGAAAAAGCGCTCAGCACGCAACCAGCCTTGAGCTTCCGTCAGCGTCCTTCACTTCGATATGCTGAGCTCGGTCACCCAACTCAGTAAAAAGCTCTGGTCCTGTGCCAGTCATCCAGGCCTGCGCTCCCAAAGCGCAGATTTCATCATACAACGCGGCCCGTCGGTTCGCATCAAGATGCGCCGCGACCTCGTCCAAAAGAACGATAGGAGGTGCCCCTACATCCGCCTTGAGCGCGCGGGCGTTTGCTAGAATAAGAGAAATCAAAAGCGCTTTTTGTTCTCCCGTCGAACAGTCCTTTGCAGGCACACCCTTGGCTGCAAAAACACCATATAGATCAGAGCGATGCGGCCCAACCAAAGCACGGCCAGCGGCCATGTCCCGAAAGCGGCTTTCGCTCAAAGCTTCCTCAAGATCAGCGACCGTTCCAGGCATGGCGCCTTCGCTCTGAACCAACTCAAGATCCGCTGAAGGAAAGGCCGTCTCTGCGCCGTCTTGTGCGGCTCTAAGGCGTTCGAGCGTCGCAACCCTATTGGCGTGAATGCCCGCACCACTCTTTGCCATCTTCGCCTCAAGAGCCGCATACCAGTGCGTATCACGGACCTCAGCCTTCAACAGCCTGTTTCGCTCACGCATGGCCTTTTCGAATTCAAGCGATAGATCTGAATGATCAGGGAAAAAACTCATGCTCATACGGTCAAGGAAACGGCGGCGTCCGTCTGCTCCCTCTATCCAAAGCCGGTCCATAGACGGGATCAGCCACACAACTCGTGCGATCCGCCCAAGTGCTGTCTGAGCAGCGGCCTTATCATCAATTCGGACAGACCGCGCCGCCCCGTCTTCAGAGCTGGTTTCGACTTCAAAGGTTCGGCCATCCTGCTCTATAAGCCCAGAAAGCTTCCAGCCTATATCCTCGGGCCGCTTTGCCATATCTCTAGCTGAGGCACGCCGCATGCCTCTCCCTGGAGAAAAAAGGGAAACGGCTTCAAGGATATTGGTTTTTCCAGCCCCGTTGGCCCCAAAAATAGCCAAAGGCCGCGCATCTATTTCAAGCTGCGCAGCCTTATGAGAGCGGAAATGTGAGAGCTTAAGTTTGGTCAGGGCAAGCGAAGCCATGAGTGCTTACCCCGCCACAACTCAAACGCGCATTGGCATCACGACATAGACAGCCGATGTATCATTGCCTTCGCGCATCAAAGTTGGATCACCCGAAGAGTTAAACAAAAATACCGCGTTTTCACGATCTACCTGATTTGCAATTTCGAGCAAATACTTGGCGTTAAAGCCAATTTCGAGGTGCTCGTCGCCATAGGCCACAGCCAGCTCTTCTTCGGCGGCACCACTGTCAGGCGCGTTTACCGACAAAATCAACTTGTCTTCAGCAAGCGTAAGCTTCACAGCGCGCGAGCGCTCTGATGAAACTGTGGCCACACGATCAACAGCCTTGGCAAACTCGGCAGCATCCACTTCAAGCTTGCGGGTATTACCCTGTGGGATCACGCGCGTGTAATCTGGGAATGTCCCATCAATAACTTTTGATGTCAGCGTAATATCTGGCGTTGCAAAGCGGATCTTTGTTTCACTGACAGATACAGCGATTTTGGCCTCGTCATCGTCCAGAAGCTTGCGCAACTCACCAACCGTCTTACGCGGCACAATCACACCAGGCATCTCCGCTGCACCAGAAGGCAGCTCTGCATCAATACGTGCAAGACGGTGGCCGTCTGTTGCCACGCAGCGCAATACCTTGCCACCATCAGAATCTGAGATGTGCATATACACGCCGTTGAGATAATAGCGTGTTTCCTCAGTGGAAATCGCAAATTTGGACTTGTCAAAAAGCCGACGCAGCACGACTGCCGGCGCAGAAAAGTTCGAGCTGTATTCCGATGTTGCCATCACAGGGAAATCTTCTTTAGGCAATGTTGCCAAAGAGAAATTAGACCGGCCCGCCTCAACTGTGAGACGACCCTTGGCGCCATCGTCCGTGAGCGTCACAAGCGATCCATCGGGCAATTTCCGAACAATCTCATGGAGAAGTACGGCTGACACAGTTGTCGCTCCCGCCCGCTCAACTTGTGCATCGGCGCGATCGACCACTTCTATATCGAGGTCTGTGGCGCGGAAGCGTACATCACTGTCTTGCGCCTCAATCAGCACATTCGCCAGAATAGGGATCGTATTGCGGCGCTCTACGACCGACTGTGCTTGTGCCACAGCTTTCAAAAGTGCGGCGCGCTCTATGCTAAACTTCATCCCTAGCTCCTCTGTGCTGGCGGGACGAACAAATTAGCCCATCCCCCAGTCAACACAAGTTCTTTCTTGTGTTGTCCACTGGAAAGCCAAAGGCGTCAAGCACCTAGGCCACTGCTCTTGCTTAAGCTTCCAATATGCGGCGCAGAATCTCGATGTCTTCTGCAAGCTGCCCATCCTGAGCACGCATATCCTCAATCTTGCGCACCCCATACATTATGGTCGTATGATCGCGGCCCCCAAAACAGCGGCCAATCTCGGGAAGTGAGCGGCTTGTCAGCTGTTTGCACAAATACATGGCAACTTGGCGAGGGCGCGCATAAGTGCGCACGCGCTTAGGCCCGATCATATCGCTCAAGCGTATATTGTAGTGCTCGGAAACTTTACGTTGAATCTCTTCAACCGAAATCTTGCGCTCAGAATTCCGCAGTACGTCCGCCAAGCAATCTTGCACCAACTCGAGAGTGATAGGTCGGCCAACAAGAGAGGCAAACGCAAACAACCGTGTCAGCGCCCCCTCAAGAACGCGCACATTTGTACTGATACGATGTGCAAGGAACTCAAGTACACCCGCGTCAAGAGACAGTTCGGGGTATTGCGCTTGCTGCACTTCTACTTTTGACTGGAGGATACCAAGCCGCAGTTCGTAATCGGTCGGGTGCAAATCCACCACAAGACCACACTGCAAACGGCTTTTTATCCGCTCTTCGAGATCCTTGATTTCTCCAGGAGCGCGATCTGCAGAAATAATGATCTGCTTACGTTGGTCGACCAACGCGTTGAACGTATGGAAAAACTCTTCCTGGGTACTGTCTTTGCCCGCGATGAACTGCACGTCATCAACCATAAGCACATCAACCGAGCGAAACAGCTCTTTGAAGTCCATCATTTTACGGTCGCGCAGTGCCTGTACAAAGCGATACATGAATTGCTCAGCAGACAGATAGACCACATTTAGATCAGGTCGGGAGGTTTGAAGCTCCCATGCAATCGCATGCATCAAGTGCGTTTTACCAAGCCCAACACCACCATACAGAAACAGGGGGTTAAACGTCACTGGACCACCTTCAGCTACGCGCTTCGCTGCCGCGTGGGCGAGCTCGTTGGGCTTGCCCACGACAAAGTTTGCGAACGTAAATTTTGAATCCAGTGGCGCGGCAGCAAAAGGAGCCTCGCGCTTTTGAGGGGTCGCTTCAACAAAAGCGCCTTCTGCAGCCGCGGCGCCTTCTGCCGGATTGGACACAGCAGGCGATTGGCCAACAGGAACAGTAAAGTGCACACGAGACACGTTTAATCCCATACCCATCATCTGATACAGGATCTGGTCGCCAAAGTTTTGTTTAACGTAGTTTCCGAGGAAGGTCGTGGGAACATTGAACGTGGCAACGCCATCGCGGACATCATCAAAATCAAGCGGCTCAATCCAGCTTGAATAGTTATTTTTGCCAACGGCTTTCAAAAGGTTGCCTTGCAACATGCCCCACTGTTCATCAGTCATATTTGTCCCGTTTCGTCCCAAGCACTAAAATCTAGCGCGCATCTACAAATAAAATATCATTCGGGCCCCTGCAGCAGGACTCCTGAACGAGCGTTCACCTAAAATGCAGCCAATACTCTAAGCTCCAGCTGAAGCTGGTCCGAGTTCAAGGCGCCATTTTTACCTTTGGACATATGACCGGAGTTTAAATTCTTGGCTCCCATACCAAGACGGAAATTCGGTCTGTCCCCCCAAAGCGAGGTGAATCGCTGGATCGAAATTAGCAACATGCTGGGCGGCCTAGCAACTTATCTTCACTCTTGACTCTCGATTCAGTGAAAAAGAATCTCACAAGCTTTTTCGTCGAACTGAAAACATTAGGAAAAACGAAAAACGGCACCCCAGAAGGAGCGCCGTTTTAGCATAAAAAGAGCGCTTAAATTTAAGCGAGCGCTTTGACGCGTGATGTCAGGCGTGACATTTTGCGCGATGCTGTGTTCTTATGAAAAACGCCTTTTGTAACGCCGCGCATCAGCTCAGGTTGTGCTGCACGAAGAGCAGCAGCTGCCGCTTCTTTGTCACCAGAAGCAATCGCTTCTTCAACTTTGCGAAGGTATGTGCGGATCCGTGAACGGCGCGCTTTGTTCACAGCGAAGCGTGCTTCGTTCTGACGGGCGCGTTTTTTTGCTTGGGGCG
>NZ_JAQWYD010000048.1:0-5879 GCF_029254145.1 Lentibacter sp. | reverse complement strand
GGGGGCTGTCGGAAGGGCTGTGCCCAGCGCTGCGAGGGCACCACTTGGAAGATATCGCCTGCTCGAATGTAGTCTTTGGCCTTTTCGACGGCGGCTTTGTAGCCCTCGCGCGTAAAATTGCTTTTTGGTTCAGCATCTTCCTGAGCGTCGCCAAGATCACGCGCCTGTTGAGGAAGCGCGCGCTCAAGGTCGCGTACAGCGTCCATCACGCGCTCGGCAGCCTGGGCATAGGCAGCGCGTGCAGAGAGACCGTCAGAGGTCCAAGCAGGGGATACGACGATCACCTCACCTTTGACGCCATCCAGAACGGCTGTGACTGTCGGGCGCAGGAGTACGGCATCAGGCAGCCCGAGCGTATCTTCGGGGACATTTGGCAGATGTTCGACAAGGCGGATCATGTCATATCCGAGGTACCCAAAGAGGCCAGCCGAAGCGGCGGGCAGATCTTCGGGCATCTCGATCCGACTTTCATCGAGTAGCGCGCGCAGATTAGCGAGCGGATCGCCAGGCTGCTCTTCAAAGGTGCTTTCATCAAAACGCGCTTGCCGATTGAGGCGACTTTTAGTGCCATGGCATTGCCACACGAGATCAGGCTTCATCCCGATGATGGAGTAGCGTCCACGCACTTCGCCGCCTGTCACAGACTCTAGCATAAAGGCGTTCTTGGCGGCGCCTGTGAGCTTGAGCATGAGGGAGACAGGCGTATCTAGATCCGCTGCGAGACGGGTATAGACCAGCTGGTTCTGGCCCGTAGAAAAGCCCTGCTCGAAACTTGTGAAAGACGGGGTCAGCTCCACGAGATATGCCTTTTTGTTTAGAACTGGGTGTTCACCGCATTGATCGCGGCTTCGTCCAGTGTGATGGGCATCCGCGACTGAATGTCGGTCACGAACATGTTGTAGATGTCTTGCGCCAAATCGTTTTCATACTGGCTTTCCAGCAGGCTGCGCGTGCTGGCGAGCTCGGGATCGGCGACATCGGGGGCGATAATCATATCAAGCTGCAGGAGCGCCACGGTATCTGCGCCACGTACCACCGCTGTATCGCCCTGAGCGGCAAGTGCGAAGGCCTCAACCAGAAGAGAGGGGGGCGCATCGGCGAGGAACTCGGCCCGTGTGAGGCCGCTTTCGACGCGCGGTGTAACCTCAAGCGAGGTAAAGGCACGGCCTTCTCGGAGCTCAGCTGCGAGTGCATCAGCTTTGCCCTCAAGGGCGTTCAGAAGACGCAGGCGGCGCTCGTCTTCAATGACCTCTGCACGAACCGCGGAAAGCGGCTGTTCGGCAGCGGGCTCTTCTGCGTCAAGGCGCAGCGCAATCAGGCCGCCGTCGTCCAGCTCGATGATTTCGGGGAAGTCCTCTAGTGTGATCCGGTTGGCGGCTTCGCGGAAGGCAGCATAGCCTGCGGGCGTCGCTTCGGCCCGATCATGCCATTCGATCATCCCGAGTTCCATCATGGTTTCGGCGGCGAGTTCTTCCAGCGTTGCGCCGGCGGCAAGCAGGTCTTCGTAAGATTCGCGTTCAGTGTCGATCAGGCGTCTGGCTCGGCTTTGGGCGTATTCGTCCCGCAGCTCGTCCGCGACATCTTCAAAGCTTGTTTCTACAGCAGACAAAACACCACTGATACGGAAGAGGGCAGGGCCAAGGTCTGTCTGGAGCGGCCCGACAATATCGCCTGAGGCGGCTGCAAATGCTGCATCGCCAGCGCCCTCAAGTTCGGCCAGGCTGACGTCACCCATGTCGATGTCGTTGAGGGTGAGGCCGCGCTCTGCTACGATATCTTCAAAGCTTGCGCTGCCAGCCGCGATTGCATCTGCTGCGGTCTGGGCTGCGTCTTTGGCGGGGAAGACAAGCCGCTCGACAAGGCGCCGCTCCGGACGGTTGAGCTCTGTGGCGCGCTCGTTGAAGAGTTGCTGCAGTGTTGTTTCATCGATTTCAACAGTTTCAATCATCTGCTCTGGCGTGAGAATCGCGAACGTAATTTTACGGAAGAAAGGTGTTTTGTAATTCGCTGAGTTTTCGCGGTGGAAAGCGACGAGCTCTGCCTCGGTGGTCTCTGGCAGAGGTGCGTCGAGCATGGTCTCGTCGAGGATCGCCCACGTAAAATCACGCTCTTCACCTATGAAGTTGATGATTGTGTCAGCATAACTGGCTGTGGAGCGAATATTGCTGAAGAGGGCTGTTTGGACAATTCCTCGGGCCATTTCTTCGCGTACGATCTCTTCATACTGACGCTCTGTAAGGCCGATTTGCTGAAGTCTGAAACGGTAGTCATCGCGGTTGAACTGTCCGTCGATGCCTTTGAAGGCGTCTGTTTCAACAATCTGACGGGCGAGGCGCTCGTCTCCTACAGAGAGGCCGAGAGCAGCGGTTTCAGCGTCCAGAGAGCGCGTGGCAATAAGCTGTGAGAGCACGAGGCGGTCAAGCTGTTGGGCTTGGGCTTCAGCAAAGCTGAGCGCGTTGCCAAACGCCGAGCTTTGGCCCTGCAGCATCTGGCGCAGAGCACGGCTGTAGCTCTGGGTGGTGATCTCTTTGTCTCCGACTGCGCCAACAGTGCGCACGGAGCCGCCAAGGTTGGTTATTCCGAAACCACCGAGGCCCAAGATGAGCATCGCCATCAGGATCCAGACCAAAGTTTTGGTTGTCTTACCACTCGCGCTCATCACGCTCTCCTCATGCCCAATTCTTGAAGGCAGTGTCTAAGGGTTTGCTCGCGCGGGAGCAAGGCTCAAGCGCGGGTCTTTTCCAGCCTGTCAAACAAGGTTTTGACACCCGCAGCATCCACATTGGCAAAAGCAATGCGCAGTTCTTGCGCGCCTGATGCGTCACCCTCGGGGCGGAACATCGTCCCTGGCAGGCACAAGATGCTTTGTTGGCGAACAAGCTCTTGGGCGAGCGCATCGGAGGCCAGCTCAAAGGGGTGGGCCAAATAGGCAAAGTAAGCACCAAGGCCGAGTAGATGCCATCCCTGCGCTTCAAGGCGGGGGAACTCTGCCTCAATGGCGGAGCGGCGCGCAAGGATTTCGGCGCGCTCACCCGCGAGCCATTGGCTCAGGTTTTGCATCCCCCAAAGTGCACCACGCTGACCGAGCTGGTTGGGGCAGATCGTGACTGTATCCAGAAACTTCTCAACTTCGGCCAAACGTGCTTTGGACGCAATGATTGCGCCGACGCGGTGACCCGTGAGGCGATAGGCTTTGGAAAAGGAATAAAGCTGGATCAGTGTGTTCTGCCAGCCGTGCCGCGAGAACAGGTCATGCGGCGCGCCTGTGCGACTGTCAAAGTCACGGTAGGTTTCATCGACAATCAGAGCGAGGCCGTGCTCTTGGGCCAGATCATAGAATGCACCGACAAGCTCTGCGGGATATTCCACGCCAGCGGGATTGTTTGGTGTGACAAGCGCAATTGCGCGGGTGCGAGGCGTGATCAGAGCGCGTGCCGCGTCGGGATCAGGCAAAAGGCCTGAGCCAGCGGGCAGGGCCACTGTACGCACGCCTGACATATCTAGCCACATCTTATGATTGAAATACCACGGCGTTGGCAGGATCACCTCGTCGCCTTCGGCGCAGAGTGTGGCTATGGCGGCGGCAAAGGCCTGATTGCAGCCTGATGTGATTGCAACCTCGCCTTCGGCGATTTCGCCATTGTAAGCAGCGCGCCACTGCTGGGCGACTTCGGCCCGCAGAGCTGGCAAGCCGAGCGTCGGGCCATAGAGGTGCGTTTCAGGCTCTGTTAGGATCGCTTCTGCCATCGCTTCACGCATAGACGCTGGCGGGGGCGCGGTTGGCGCTGCTTGGCTGACGTTAATCAGGAGCCGTTCGGGCGGAAACACCACGCCGTCAAGCCAGCGCCGTGCTTCCTGCACGGGGGGTGGGAAAGTTGTTGCGGTGCGTGGCTGTGTCATGTGGCGGATCCTGTTGTGATGTGGGAGCCTGCTGCGGGGAGACGTTTCAGGGGTAACGCGCTGACAAGTATGAGTATTTTCTGCGCTTGAATAGCCCCCGCGCTGTGTCCCGCAGGGGCGGAAAAGTCAGGTGTTAGTCTTTGCCGCGATAGGGCTCAACATATTGCAGTGCCATATCCCAAGGGAAGAAGATCCACGTATCTTGGCTGACGCCTGTGATAAAGCTGTCGGCCTGTTTTTCGCCTTCGGGCTTGGCATAAACGCAGGCAAAGTGAGCGTTGGGGTAAAGTGAGCGCACAAGCTCGAGTGTTTTGCCGCTGTCCACGAGATCGTCCACAACAAGGATGCCTGTGCCATCGCCCATCAGGCTGGCTTCTGGCGCTTTGAGGACTTCGGCCTCGCGGCGCTGGTCGGCTTTGCCGCCGCCCGAGTGATAGGACTTGACCGAGATTGTATCAACTGTACGGATGTCCAGCTCGCGCGCGACGATCATGGCAGGGGCCATGCCGCCACGTGTGACGGCGACAACAGCGCGCCATTGACCGTCATCAGGACCTTTGCCGTCTAGCCGCCATGCGAGCGCACGACTGTCGCGGTGAATCTGGTCCCAAGAGATGTGAAAACCTTTTTCGTGGGGCAGGCGGTCTGTCATGGTGGCGATTCCTTTGTGGATTTATTTGGAAAAGATGAGGCGCAGCGCGAGAGCACCTAGAATGAGGGCTGCCACACGATCAAACATAGGCTTGAGGCGCAGATATCCTGCGCGGGCGGCTGAGGTGGAAAGTGCAATCGCAAAGAGGGTGTACACGGTCCACTCGATGAGCAAATGATTGAGTGCAATGCTGGCTTTTGCTGCGAGGCTCATGTCTTGTGGGAAGATGACCAAGAGCACGGCAGAAGCGAATATCACAGACTTCGGATTGCCCATGTTTACGGCAAAGCCCGTTAAAAAGGCTCGACGCAGTTTAGGCGCATCGGCGGACGAAGGCGGCAGAGGCTTGGAGGCGTCTTTCCACATGCCATAGGTAATATAGAGCAAGTAGAGCGCCCCGCCCGTTTTGAGCAGTACATAGGCCCATGGAAAGAGCTGAAAGACACCCTCAAGGCCCAAAAGAGCGAGACCTGTCCAAAGAGCAGCCATCGTACCGAGACCGAGCCCTGTGATTATGCCTGCCATGCGGCCTGATGTGAGCGTGGTTTTAAGAGCCAAAAGGAGGGCTGGGCCAGGGCTGGCCATAGAGGCCAGCAGCGTCAAATTGAACGCGATGATGTGGCCCAGCTCCATGGCTTAGTCTTTGCGACCAGTCACAACGTCAATGTCAGGCGCATCGACGGCTTTCATCCCGACGACATGGTAGCCTGCGTCAACGTGAAGGTTTTCGCCTGTCACGCCTGATCCAAGATCAGAGAGCAGATAGAGCGCAGATTTGCCGACATCGTCGATTGTCACGTTGCGGCGCAGCGGTGAGTTTAGCTCGTTCCACTTGAGGATGTAGCGGAAATCACCGATGCCGGACGCAGCAAGCGTCTTGATCGGGCCAGCCGAAATCGAATTGACGCGGATGCCGTCTTTGCCAAGGTCTTCCGCAAGATATTTGACCGAAGCTTCCAGAGCAGCTTTAGCGACGCCCATGACGTTGTAATGCGGCATAACCTGTTCGGCGCCGTAATATGTAAGCGTGATGGCGGAGCCGCCCTCAGACATCATCTTCTCGGCGCGCTGCATGATCGCTGTGAAGGAATAGACCGAGATGTCCATGGTCATTGTGAAGTTGTCGCGGCTCGTCTCGACATAGCGGCCGCGAAGCTCGTTTTTGTCAGAAAAGCCGATGGCGTGAACCACAAAGTCGAGCTTGCCCCATTCTGCTTTGAGGGTCTCAAAAAGCGCGTCCATCGAGGCTTCGTCGGCGACATCGCAGGGCACAACAAGAGACGAGCCAAGCTGTGCGGCGAGAGGAGTGACCCGCTTGAGCAGGGCA
>NZ_JAQWYD010000045.1:0-6743 GCF_029254145.1 Lentibacter sp. | reverse complement strand
TTGTTGCGCCCGTGCCTGTGGCGGCGCGCTTCTTGAGCGTTGATCTTTGGGTGCTACTGGCAGCGAGCACGGCACTTACGGCCTTGCTTTTGCTGCGTGGCGGGTTCGGCGGCTGAGTGGGGCCGTCTTTTTGACGGGTTATGTGAGCTACACTCTGGCCATGTATTGAAAAAGGCCGCTCCCAGGAGAGGAGCGGCCTTATGGTTGGGTTTTCGATAATCAATCAGCCAACGACAAAGATGTTTTCGTAGATGAAGTCATCTTGCGTAAGAGTGATTGCCGAGCTTGAGTTGTTGTAGATCAGGATGCTGTCGCTGCCGTCTTCAAGCATGTAGTTTGAGCCTGCGGCGATGGTTTCGTTGAATCCGAAGGCGATCGTGGCGCTCAGTCCGAAGCTCATGGCGCTGACATCGATCAGATCGACACCGTCTTCGAAATCTCTGATCTTGTCGTCGCCATCGCCTGTGGCAAAGACGAAGACATCAGCCCCCGCGCCTCCAAAGAGCTCGTCATTGTCGGCGCCACCGATGATCGTATCATCGCCCGCATCGCCATAAAGCTTGTCGCGGCCTGCGCCCCCGTCGACTAGATCGTTGCCGTCGCCCCCGTTGATTTTGTCATGGTCGGCTTCGCCATAGAGCATATCGTTGCCTTGATCGCCAAGGATGCGGTCGCGATCGGCGCCACCATAGATCAGGTCGTTGCCTTCATTGCCCTCGAGCTTGTCACGACCGTCGCCGCCAAGGAGGGTGTCATCTCCCGAACCTGCGCGGATCACATCGCCGCCGATGCCGCCGTCGATATAGTCGTTGCCCTCATGGGAGCGGATGAAGTCATCTCCGTCGCCGCCATTAATGATGTCGTCGCCTTCTCCGCCGAGGATATCATCATTGCCATTGCCACCATTGATCTCGTCGTTGCCTTCGTCGCCTTTGAGGACATCGTTGCCGTTGCCGCCGTCGAGCACATCATCGCCTGTGCCGCCTGAGAGGCGATCATGACCATTGTTGCCTTGGAGCGTATCATTTCCTGCGCCGCCTTCGAGGCTGTCACCTCCGCCGCCGCCAATAAGGAGATCGTTGCCATCGCCGCCGCGTAGAGTGTCGCTGCCAGCACCGCCGCGGACCGTATCGTCACCCGCGCCTGCTGTGTAGTCGTCGTTGCCGCCGAGTAGATCGACATTATCGTTGCCCGCTGTGCCGGCGAGTGTGTCATCGCCTGTTGTGGGTGCGGGCGTCGGGTCAACGGGCGCGCCTGAGCTGGTCATTGTGATTTCGTAGGAGGATTGATTGACGTCGATCGTGCCATCTTCGGTGGTCAGGTAAAATGTACCTGATTGAGTGGGCGTAAATGTAAGGACAGCGGGGGCCAGATCGGAGCCAATGACTTCAACTTCAGGGAAATCCATTGGCAGGCCAAGTTCGAGACGGAAGTTATGCGCCCAATTGTCTGAAGTGCTCGTCATGGTGAACGTATAGGTCACCCCAGCGAGCAGGTTGACGCGGATTGAATCGCGGTCGGCGAAAGGCGAAAAGCTTTCTCCGACGAAGGTATCGCCCACATCCATTGTGTAGGTTGTATCGTCCCAGACGCCAGCGTCGGTTGTTTCAAAGATAGTCGGCATGAGTCATCCCCAAATCGTTAAAAATCAAACTGTTTAACTGCCGATGGGACTTTGCGCCTGCCTCTTAAAACATGGTTAACACGGACTGACATCAAATGGGGCGAAAAAAGGCGACTAAAGGGCTGAAATTGGACAAAGAAGCCCCGCGCCTGCTTTGCTAGGCTGCGGGGCTGAAACAATTTGGCGAACGCAGTGGGATTGTTTGCGCTCTGGCGATAGAAGGCGGGGTCTAGTCTTCTCCAATCGCTGCGCGAGCGATTCGATCCAGCAGGCTTTCGACTTTTTTCATGTCGCCTTCGGGGAAGGTGCGAAAGCCGATCATAGTTTCGTCGGGCGTGTCGGGTGAAACGATGACGAAGATATCATAGGGACAGAACACCACATTCATTGGATTGGCTTCCATCACCTCGCGGCTGAGCTTGGCGGAACAGAAGCTGTAGATGTCGGCCTTCTCAAACAGAGTCACATCTGAGCCAACATCGCCTTTGGTGCGCTCAAGCATATCGCCCGTATGAGAGACATGATCGATGACAAGCCCTTCATCGAGGATTGCATTTTCAAGACCGAAGACCACATCTTCAAAGCTCTGTTCAGTGGTGTAGCTGATGATGCCATCTGTGGCGAAAGCCTGCGTTGCTGTAAGGCAAGCGGTGGCAAGTGTCAGGGGGAGTGCGCGCATGTTTGGTTCCTTTTCGGTGGGCTTTGCTTGCCCTCTGGAGTGATCGGCCCCACTCTAGGGACTAGAGTAAAGATGACGTTGATATATATCAAACAGGGAATGTGATGGGTTTTGCGGTTTCGGTTTTGAATTTTCTGGCTTTGGCTTTTGTTTGGGTGTTGGGCGCGCTCGCGGCGCTTGTCTTGATACTCTATATAATAGACCGCACGCAGCGCAGCGATGCGATACGGCGCAACTATCCTGTGATCGGGCGGTTCAGGCATATCTTCAGCACATTGGGCGAGTTCTTTCGCCAGTATTTTTTCGCAATGGACCGAGAGGAACTGCCGTTTAATCGTGCGCAGCGCGATTGGGTCGAGCATGCGGCGAATGGCGAGGGCAACACGATTGCTTTTGGCTCAACGCGTAATCTCGGCGTGCCCGGAACAGCAATCTTTACCAATGCGCCGTTTCCGCCGCTCAACGACCAATTTGCGAGCTCTGAGCCGATGATGATCGGGCCTCGCGCGCGCGTTCCTTATATGGCACCATCTTTCTTCAATATTTCGGGCATGTCTTATGGTGCTTTGTCCAAGCCCGCAGTGCGGGCCTTGAGCCTTGGCGCTGCAAAAGCGGGCATCTGGCTCAGCACAGGTGAGGGCGGCTGCGCGCCGCATCACCTTGAGGGTGGGTGCGATGTGATTATGCAGATCGGCACGGCCAAATATGGGGTGCGCGACGCTGAAGGAAAGCTGAGCGAGGAAAAGCTGCGCGAACTGGCTGCGCTTCCACAGATCAAGATGTTCGAGCTCAAACTTGCGCAGGGCGCCAAGCCCGGCAAGTGCGGCATTCTGCCTGCGGAAAAGGTCAACGCCGAGATTGCCGCTATTCGGGGTATCCCAGAGGGGACGGCGAGTATTTCGCCCAATCGCCATATCGAGGCGGGTGACTGGGGCGAACTCTTGGACATGATCGCCCACATTCGGAACGCGAGCGGTAAGCCCGTGGGTATAAAGACTGTGTTTGGCACGACTGAGGCTTGGGAGCCGTTCTTTGAGGAAGTTGTGAAACGGGGCGAAGACGCTGCGCCTGATTTTATTACAGTTGATGGAGGTGAGGGGGGCACGGGCGCCGCTCCGATGCCACTGATGGACTTGGTTGGGCTGCCGATCCGTGAGGCGCTGCCGCTGATGGTGGATTTGCGCGACAAGTACGGGCTGCACGAGCGGATCAGGATTATTGCCTCTGGTAAGCTTGTGAACCCATCTGATGTAGCATGGGCGATTTGTGCTGGCGCAGATTTTGTCACTTCGGCGCGTGGGTTCATGTCCTCCCTTGGCTGTATTCAGGCGCTTAAGTGCAACAAAAACACCTGCCCCACGGGGATCACCACGCATGACCCCAAGCTACAGCGCGGACTTGTTGTGGAAGAGAAGTTCGAGAAAGTCGCGCGCTATGCCAAGCAGATTATCAGCGAGGTGGAGACGATTGCGCATTCTGTCGGGGTGGCCGAGCCGCGGCTGATGCGGCGGCGGCATGTGCGGATTGTCTGTGATGACGGCCGCTCAAAGCCGATGAACGAGATTTATCCAACCGTTCTGTCACCTCGCTGGGACAGAAAGTAAGGTAGAGCAAGCACCAGACCCTCTTGTTTTTAGGTGCTTGGCCGTAACCTGTGTGGCAGGATTTTGTGCAAATGCTTTCGTTACAAAAAATGAACGCAGATGTGAGAAACTGTGGTTTGGAACTGGGCGGGAGAGGCGCTATCTAAAAGCCAGACACAAAGAGGACAAGCTCATGGCATTTCGCTGGACCAATACGCTGAAAGACAAGGAAGTGACGGATCAATCCGTTTTCCTCAACCGCCGCCAGATTATGGCGGGCGCGGCTGGGCTTGGCCTTGTCGGGCTGGCGGGCGCCGCTGAGGCTGAAGAGCTTGTCCCCAACACGTTTGAGGACATTAGCAATTACTGCAACTATTATGAGTTCGGGACAGGCAAGGAAGACCCTGCGAAATATGCCCACACGCTGACGACCGAGCCTTGGAGTGTGACCATCGACGGATTGGTCGACAGGCCCGCAACTTATGCGTTTGAAGATATCATGGCGAAGATGAGCATCGAAGAGCGCATTTACCGTTTCCGCTGTGTCGAGGCCTGGAGCATGGTTGTGCCCTGGAACGGGTTCGAGCTGGCCGATTTGCTCGAAATGGCAGGTGTGCAGAGCGGGGCGAAATATGTGGCGTTTGAAACAGTATTGCGGCCCGACGAGATGCCGGGGGTGAAATATCCTGTGCTTGACTGGCCCTATGTCGAAGGGCTGCGCATTGATGAGGCGATGCATCCGCTCACTATGATTGCGACGGGGATATACGGCGAGGACATCCCGAACCAGAACGGCGCACCGCTCAGGCTCGTAGTCCCTTGGAAGTATGGCTTTAAGAGTATCAAGTCTGTCGTGCGGATCACGCTAACAGACAAGGAGCCGCCCACGAGCTGGAACAAGGCCAATGCGCGCGAATATGGCTTTTATAGTAATGTGAACCCTGAGGTGGACCACCCGCGCTGGTCTCAAGCCACTGAACGTCAGCTTGGTGGGGGGCTCTTTGCCAGCCGTGTGCCGACACTGATGATGAATGGCTATGAAGAAGAGGTGGCGAGCCTCTATGCTGGCATGGATTTGAAGAAGAACTTCTGACATGCGGCCAGCCTGCCTCCGAGCCACGCCATCACATTCTGGTGTTGCGCCTGATATGGGCCTCGATCTCGGCGACAAAGTTTGCGCGCTGCGACAGGAACCGCGGCGCATAGATCGGCGGCTGGCCTTTGAAGTTGAGCATGAGCAGGCGCTTTTCCGGATGCGTCTGGATGTCGATCAGCGTATCGAGTTGGCGCGACTGCGGACGCAAGGCGTAGCCATGGCTTGTGATTGTCGAGCCATCCTCCGTGATACGCTGCACGAAAGCCAACATGATCCACTGAAAGGCAACGTAAAGACCCGCCGCGGTGAGCACGAGCGTCGTCATGTGGTTGTCGGCTTCGCTGCGGCCTTCCATGACGGCGGGGATGTCAAAGCTGAATACAACGAGCAACATGACAGCGGGGACCAGAAGCTTGGCCCCCCAAGTGGAGCGGTATGTCTGCGCCCCGCCGATCACCTTGTCGGGCGAGTTGTCAAACAACGAGCCAGCAAGCGACAGCGCGACATCATTGAGGCTGGTGTCAGAGGCGTAGACAGATGTCTTGCCCCTGGAACGGCCCCAAGCCCTGAAGGCGAAAGCGCCGAGCAGGGCAGAGCCTATGACCAGATACATCAGATAGTTTGTTATAAATGTGGCCATGGTTTTGTCCCGAGAGGTTTTGCTGCTTGCAACACGCCACATTTTTGGGACGGAACTATGGAACAAACACGGCGCCATTGTGCTCGCACGCGTACATCTGACTGGAGGGCCCGATGAGCAGCTGGACGAGCAATCTGAACAGCGTTTTGCGGCGCGCTTCTACAGCCCCTGTATATATACTGTGTATGGGGCACATTTGCTGGCTGTTTTATCTCGGCCTTACTGGGGGGCTGGGCGTCGAGCCGATAAAGGCGCTTGAGCATGCCTATGGCGCGGCAGGTCTGAAGGCTCTCGTGGTGACACTGGTAGTAACACCTTTGAGAAGCTTTGCTGGCGTGAACCTCCTGAAGTTTCGCCGCGCTCTGGGGTTGTCAGCGTTCTTCTATATTGTAGCGCACCTTTTGGTGTGGCTGTTGCTTGATGTTCAACAGATCGGGCAGATTTGGGCCGATATTCTGAAGAGGCCATATATAACAGTCGGCATGGCCGGGTTTGCTCTCCTGCTGCCGCTTGCGCTCACTTCTAATAATATCTCGATCCGTAGGTTGGGGGCGACCCGATGGCGGACGCTCCATAGGCTTAGCTACCCGGCCGCGATTCTCGGTGGCGTACACTATGTAATGTTGGTGAAGGGCTTCCAGATTGAACCAATGCTGTATTTGTCGGCGATTCTCGGGTTGATTTCGCTTCGGAGCCGCACTTTGGGGCGTAAAACGGCGCAGCCCCCCTCCCGTATGAGCTGAAATCGTCGGATGAATCGTTTATGAATCACGGAAATACAAAACGGGTCGGGTGAATCGGTGTGATTTGACTGCATTCAGGCGGGAGTTAATGTGGCTCGCAAGGCTGGCTTGTGGGTAAGTCTGTGGATAACCCTATATGTGGTGTGGCACAGATAAAAGGGTACGTAATTATCTGTCGCCAGAGGCTTCATTTCGGAAACTAACGATATGCAACCCAATGAAAACAAACGAAAATCGGCAAAAATCGAAAAAATGACAGTTTTATAAAAAAAGGGGTTGCGGGTTTGGTGAACTGGGCTTAGAACCCACTTCACCGGCGGCGCTGAGGTGCACAACGGGACGCGGCAAGGACGGACGGAGCGACGCTCTCGAGGTTCT
>NZ_JAQWYD010000032.1:0-34860 GCF_029254145.1 Lentibacter sp. | reverse complement strand
CGCCGAACGATTTGTCCAGAACAACGTTACGGCCTTTCGGGCCGAGAGTAACTTTAACCGCGTCGGCAAGAATGTTCACACCTTTGAGCATCCGGTTGCGGGCGTCGGTTCCAAACTTTACGTCTTTAGCTGACATAGTTTGCTCCTAAATTGAATTTCGGGGGGACAGTTAGGCAATAATGCCCATGATGTCAGATTCTTTCATGATCAGAAGCTCTTCGCCATTGATCGTGACTTCTGTGCCGGACCATTTGCCGAACATCACGCGGTCGCCTGCTTTGACGTCCATAGCAACGCGGTTGCCGCCTTCGTCGCGTGCGCCTGCACCAACGGAAACAACTTCACCCTCAGCAGGCTTTTCTTTTGCGCTTTCGGGAATGATCAGGCCGCCAGCTGTTTTTTCTTCGCCTTCTACGCGGCGAACGACAACGCGGTCGTGAAGCGGTGTAAATGCCATCTCTCGAGGCTCCTTACGCTTGAGTTTCAATTCAGACCCGTTCAATCGGGTATTAGCACTCACTACTGACGAGTGCCAACGCGGCATAGCTAAGGTCGCTGAAGAGGTGAGTCAAGGAAAGCCTCGATGAATTTTTTCACAACACGTCTCTCTGCTGTGCCAGCTTGCACCCAAAAGATACAAAGCATAGCCTCTGATCAAGATTTGCGAGGCACCCCATGCAACTACAAGCCAATGGTATAACTCTGGAAGTTGAGGATCGCGGCGAGGTTCAAAACCCCGTACTAATCCTCATTCGCGGCCTCGGCACGCAACTCGTCCATTGGCCGGACAACCTAATCAGTGGCTTTGTTGCGGCAGGTTTTCGCACAATCGTTTTTGACAATCGCGATGTTGGCCTCTCTCAGCGCTTTGATGATGCGGGCGTGCCTTCAGATGGTGAAGCCATTATCGCCTCGGCCATTCGGGGCGATCAAATTCAAAGCGCTTACGCCCTTAAAGATATGGCCAATGATGTTATCGGAATCATGGACGCCCTCGATATCGAGCGCGCCCATATCTTTGGTATATCGATGGGAGGAGCAATCGCACAGCTCCTCGCCCTCAATCACGCCGACCGCCTCCTGACAGACACAATAATCATGAGCACCTGCCGCCCGCTCGTTGAGCGCGGAGCCGTTGCCGAGCTCTTGCCAAAGCTTGTTGCGCGCGAAGACGTCTCGCTTGAGGCCGCGCAAGATGCATTGGTTGCAGAATACGGGATGTGGGGCAGCCCCGGCTTCCCTGCTGAAGAAAGTTACATCAGAACGCAGGCGACAAACGCCTATTTGCGTGGTGGGCCAAAGGCGGCAGGCATCAATCGTCAGCTTCTTGCAACGATGGATGCACCAGACAGACGGCCAGCACTAAAGGCGCTGACCCTGCCTTGCTGCGTGATACATGGCTTAGACGATACCTTGCTCCCTCATGCGCTAGGCGCCGAGATTGCAGCGCATATCCCAGACAGCACATATCATCCTATCAAGGGCATGGGCCATATCATAACCCCATTGCTTGCCCCTGAAATCGTTCGAATCGTATCAGAATTTGTGCGCAAAACCGCCTGAGCAGGGTTAGCCGTCAGAGATCAGTTGCAGGCGTCGCCAGCCACAGAGTCACATGTATTTGCATAGCCGCCGTAAAGGTTCTGGTATGAGGCTTCGCTCATCTGGACCTGAACGAGGGTTTCGCCGGCGTTGCGAGAACCGCAAGCAGATAGGCTTGCGATCACTACGAGGGCAGCAGCGGAAAGAAAAATAGATTTACTGGTCATTGGGGCAGCTCCAAAAAATATACTGATTTAAACTTTACGCATGTCGCGCAAAATCACAAGCGCAAGATAGCGTTAACAGTTAAGGGCCTTTCGGCCAACCGTACTCAGAGCGTAAATGCCCTTCTCTTGCTTTTCAAACCAACCGTAGTGATTTGATCTCATCATTGCCGTCGCGCGTGCAATTCCCGTTGCATCTTTGACATCGCGCCCCCGGCTGGGGCCATTCTCGGCCAAGTGGCGTGCGCATTTCTCGGCATCTTGTCTATAAGCTGTGACTATTGTCATCCTCGCCATACCGCCTTCGTTCGGATCGCCCTCACGCGCCTCAAACTCTCGCATCAGCGCTGCCGCCTTCGGTTTTGACTTTCGGGGCTGGAATGGAGCGGGATCACTATGTGCTTGAACTGCGCCCGTTTCAAAATCGACCGACAACACCCCGACACCGAGCCGCTTGCAAAGCCCCACGTTTGCTTTGAACGCTTTCCAGCCCGCGCGGCCCTTCCAGCGGGGCACCGCCACATAGACACTATCGCTGATCCGTTGGCGCGCCACGGCCTGATGCATTAGCTGAAGAGAAAACCCAGTCTTGAGTTCGACTATCAGGGGAGCCTCTGCACCACGTCGGGCGACAACGTCGGCCGCGCCCACCTCACCCTTTACCTCATAGCCAAGCGCCACAAGATAGGCCTTCACAGGCGCATATAGCTTTGTTTCTTTTATCTTCTTCATCAAAGGCAATTTGCCCCGCGCGACACCTCGTGACAAGCCCACACCTGCAGTTTATAAAGCCCGCAAATCAGCGTAATCTCAGGAGCAGTTCCGATGACAACCCTTGTACTGGGCCATAAATCACCCGACACCGACAGCACAGGCTCACCTATTCTTTGGGCTTGGTATCTCAACGAAGTCAAAGGCCAAAACGCCGAGGCCGTGCTTTTGGGAGAACCAAATACAGAGGCTGCTTTCTTGCTCGCAAAATGGGACCTTCCAAAACCGCGTATCATCAGCGATCTGGACGAAAACCAACCTTGTGTCATCGTCGATACGAACAACCCAGCGGAGCTGCCCGCAGGTGTGAATAGTGCCGATGTTCAAGCGATCATTGATCACCACAAGCTCGTTGGCGGCCTTGAAACAAAAGGCCCGATCGAGATCACAATTCGCCCACTCGCGTGCACGGCTACGATTATGATCGACCTGATGGGCGACGACGCAGCCAAAATGCCTGACTGGGCCAAAGGCACAGCGCTCACCTGTATTCTCAGCGATACGCTTGAGTTCCGCTCGCCCACAACCACGCCACATGACAAAGCCGTGGCGGAGCAGCTCGCCAGCGATCTGGGGATCGACATTCCTACCTATGCTGCTGAAATGTTTGCCGCAAAGTCTGATGTATCGGCCTTCTCTGATGCTGAGCTTTTGCGCATGGACAGCAAAGAGTACGAAGTCGCAGGCACAAAGTTCCGTGTCTCCGTACTCGAAACCACTGCGCCAGATACGGTTCTCAGCCGTAAAGCCAGTCTGATGGCGGCCATGCCGACGGTTGCGTCTGAGGACGGTGTTGAGCAAGTTCTGCTCTTCGTTGTGGACATCCTCAATGAAGAAGCCACCCTGCTGGTCCCAAATGATCTGGTCAAAACAGTGGCCGAGAAAAGCTTTGGCGCGACTGTGTCCGGCGATAGCGTCGTGCTTCCAGGCATCATGAGCCGCAAAAAACAGATTATCCCAAGCCTCGCGCTCTAAGCCCATTCAAAGGAGCGCCCAAAGCGGCGCTCCTTGTCTTTATGTTTGTGCTCATCAAATACGCACTTTTGATAAATCTTGTTACATTCGCGGCTTTCGGTTGGGACAAGGCCAGTGCACGCTTGGGCCACACGAGACTGCGTGAACTTTGCCTTCTTCGATTGGGCCTTCTCGGCGGAGGGTTTGGGCTCAAGCTGGGACAGTGGCTTTTCAACCACAAGAAAGCCCCTCATCCCTTTCATAAAAAGCTCAACCGCGCGATCTGGGTCAATCTTTTGAGCCTCATCATTGCGGGCGTGCTTTATAAAGTGACGACATAGCTTCCAAGTCATCCAGAAAAACCCAGCTCTCGTCACAACCTGCTCCCTCTTTTAATGTCTGCATCCCCCTGACATAACAGGGCCAAACCCCAAAGGAGCCACCTCATGACTCGGATCATTCCCGCCCTCAGCGAAATTTCAGCGCAGTATGATGCGCTTTTTGTCGATCTCTGGGGCTGCGTTCATGATGGTGTCACAGCCTACCCTGAGGCTATCGCCGCGCTCCAAGCATACCGCAAGTCAGGCGGCATTGTGATCCTCGTAACAAACTCGCCCAAGCCCCGCGAAGGCGTTGCTACACAGCTCGGCCATTTCGGTGTGCCTGTAGATGCATATGACAGTATTGCCAGTTCAGGTGATTCAGCACGTTCAGCCATGTTTCGCGGCATGGTCGGTGAAAAAGTCTATTTTATGGGCGAGTGGACACGTGATTCTGGCTTCTTTGATCCAATCGAAATCATCAATGACCCCGCCCAGATCACTCGTGTACCACTTCAAGAGGCGGAGGGTATCGTCTGCTGCGGCCCATTTGATCCGATGGCAGATCCTGCAGTGAACCGTGCTGACTTTCTTTATGCCAAACAAAAAGGGATGAAACTCCTTTGCGCCAATCCAGACGTCGTCGTTGATCGTGGCGAAGTCCGTGAGTGGTGTGCTGGTGCTCTGGCAGCACTTTACACCGAAATGGGCGGTGAGAGCCTTTATTTTGGAAAGCCACACCCACCAATCTACGATCTGGCACGCCGCCGCCTAAATGCTTTGGCTAACAAGGTGGACAGTTCGCGAATACTCGCCATCGGGGATGGGATTCACACAGATATTCAAGGCGCGCAGGGCGAAGATATCGATTCTTTGTTCATCACTGGCGGCTTGGCCGCCTCAGAAACCAAAACGAAAAATCAACCAGACGCAGATGCACTAGAAGCCTTCGTTACAAAGCAAATGATCACCCCGACCTACGCGATTGGCCGTCTCCGGTAAGCCTCGTTTACATTTTTTAGGCTTGATTTTGCTGCAACTGCTAAGTAACAATGTTTCAACATATGGGTCCATGCAATCCCTATTGTTGCTGAGACACGTCATGCGCCGGAAAACGAGAGAGAGGGCGAAATGTTGGATAACCTGCCCCGCGGAACCATTACCATCGAAGAAATCGAGATGGGCATGATGCGCTACCTGCGCAAAACCGTCACCGATGAAGATATCGAAATGTTCGCGCAGATTTCAACTGATAGGAACCCAGTTCATCTCGATGATGACTATGCACGCGATACTATTTTTGAGGGCAGGATTGCGCACGGCATGCTTACTGCAGGCCTCATTTCGGCTGTGATTGGTGAGCAGTTACCGGGTCACGGCACTGTTTATATGGGGCAGTCTCTTAAGTTCTTAGCGCCCGTGCGTCCCGGAGACACCGTGGTCGCAGAGGTCGAAGTGATAGGGATCGATGTTGCCAAGCGCCGCGTGCAACTCGAAACGCGCTGTCTTGTAGACGGCAAGAAAGTCTTGGTTGGTGAGGCCACCGTCTTAGCGCCATCAGGCAAGTTTGACTGATCTTGCGCCAAACGTATCGAGTTGATCGCATAAAGCACTTCAGACGGGGTGAAAGCGACCAGACCGCAGAGTGCGACGCTTTGTGACAAACTCTTCTTATCCTAAGGGAAAATATATTTTCCAGCGGACCGAGCGCCTTCTTGGCGCCCAGAAAAAAAGCAGAAAGCCTAGAGGCTCTTGCACCCCGTGCCACCTAAGGCTACCCAAGCTTTATGCGTGTGATCAATTCCTATCATAATATCCCAAAGGCCGATCGTGGATCCGCCGTTGCTATCGGCAACTTTGACGGCGTGCACCTTGGGCATCAGTCCGTAATTGACGTCGCGCGCACGGCTGCCAGCCGGGCAAAGGCCCCGCTCGGTGTGCTCACATTCGAGCCGCACCCGCGCGCATACTTTGCACCACAAACTCCAGCCTTCCGCCTGATGAGTCCTGTGGCTCGGCAAAATAGATTGACCAAACTGGGTGTCGAATACCTATATGAGCTGCCATTTAACGATAGTCTCGCGGCCTTGACGCCCGAGCAATTCGCGCGTGAGGTTATCAGCGAGGGCCTCGGTTTGGCACATGTCGTGATCGGCCAAGACTTTTGCTTTGGTAAAGCGCGCGCTGGAACGGCAGAAGACCTTTTGCACTTCGGTGAGAAAATGGGATTTGGTGTCAGCATTGCGCCACTTCTTGCCACGAAGGGTGCACAAGTCTCCTCCACAGCAATACGCACCGCACTCAGTGAGGGCCGCCCACAAGACGCGGCAGCTATGTTGGGCCACTGGCACAGGCTTGAAGGCGCGGTCCAACACGGCGAAAAGCGAGGCCGCGAGCTTGGATTTCCAACAGCAAACATGCACCTGACTGATCTACATTTGCCTAAGTTTGGCGTTTATGCAGTCGAGGTCAATGTGCTCACTGGACCAAACGCAGGCAAATACACAGGCGCGGCCTCTCTCGGAACAAGACCAATGTTTGGCGAGAACACTCCAAATCTGGAGACGTTTATTTTTGATTTCAAAGGTGATCTCTATGGAGAAACCCTCTCGGTCGCTCTCGTTGAATACCTGCGCCCTGAGGAAACCTTCGGAAGCCTCGAGGCCTTTATCGCAAAGATGCATTCCGACTGCGACGAAGCACGCAAAATATTGAGCGCACTATGAACGATGCAAAAGACCCGATCGCACGCGATGGACACGCCCCCAGATTCTGGGAGCGCAAAACTCTCTCAGATATGACTACGAAAGAATGGGAAGCGCTTTGTGATGGCTGCGGAAAATGTTGCTTGAACAAACTTGAAGACGAAGACACAGGCGAGGTCGCCTTGACCCGTGTCTCCTGCCGCTTATTTGACGACACCACATGCCACTGTGCTCAATACGAAACCCGACACCAATTTGTTCCTGAGTGCATTAGCCTCAAGTCTGAAAACCTTGACACCCATCTCTACTGGATGCCGACAACCTGCGCCTACAAACTTCTCTGGCAGGGAAAACCGCTGTATGACTGGCACCCCCTGATCAGCGGCACAGCAGAGAGTGTGCATACGGCAGGGATTTCCATGCAGCACCGCACTGTGCCAGAGTTTGAAATTCCTGAAGAAGACTGGGAAGACCACATTATCGAGGAGCCAACCTAATGTATTTTGCCTCAGACAATTCAGGCCCTGCGCATCCTGAAGTTTTGGCCGCCCTCGCCAGTGCCAACACGGGTTACGCTATGCCATACGGCGCAGATACAATCATGGACGAAGTCCGCGAGACGCTTAGGTCGATCTTTGAAGCGCCAGAGGCCTCGGTCTATCTTGTTGCGACAGGAACAGCGGCAAACGCATTGGCGCTTGCCACGATGTGCGCGCCCTATGAGACAGTGTTTTGCTCGCCCACGGCCCACATCCATGAAGATGAATGCAACGCCCCGGAATTCTACACGGCGGGCGCAAAGCTATCGATCGTTGGCACGCAAGACCAGATGACCCCTGAAACTCTACGCTTCAGTATTGAAGCACAACAAACCCGCGGCGTGCATGGACCCCAACGTGGTCCAGTTTCCATTACACAAGTGACAGAGCGCGGTGCAGTTCATTCACTCGCCGAGATCAAAGCACTTTCAGATGTGGCAAAGTCTTATGGGCTCGGCGTTCATCTAGACGGCGCACGCTTTGCAAACGCACAAGCAGCTTTGGGCTGTTCGGCAGCTGAAATGACTTGGAAGGCCGGCGTTGATGTCGTGTCCTTTGGCGGCACGAAGAATGGCTGCATGGGAGTTGAAGCTGTCATATTTTTCGACCCGACCAAAGCATGGGAGTTCGAGTTGCGCCGCAAACGGGGCGCGCATCTCTTTTCAAAGCATCGCTTCCTCTCAGCCCAAATGCAGGCCTACTTGGCAGATGACCTCTGGCTTAAATCAGCCAAACAAGCCAATATAAACTGTCAGCGCCTGGCATCAGGCCTTCGCAAAGTCGAAGGAGCCCAGATTACGAACCGCCCCGACGCCAACATCATTTTTGCAGAGCTGCCCCGCGCCGCCCACCAGAGGCTCGCCGCAGCAGGTGCACGTTATTATGTTCTGGCGGGAGACATTGACACAGGCGACCCAAATAAGCCCTTACCATGCCGTCTCGTTTGCGACTGGTCGATCTCTGAGGAGCTTATCGACACATTCCTCGACGTGGCCGAAGGCTAAGTAGTTAAGGCTGTGTTAAAGCCAACTTACTTGGCTCTGAGCTCTTCATGGCGGAAGCACGTCGTCAAATGATCATTGGCAAGCCCGCAGGCTTCCATCCAAGCGTAGACGATGGTTGGACCGCAAAACTTGAAGCCCCTTTCCTTCAAATTTTTCGAAAATTTTTGGGAGAGCGCTGTTTGCGGCGGCACGTCTGCTAAACTTCCCCAAGAATTCTGTAGCGGTGCGCCGCCCACAAAATTCCAGCAATAGTCCGAGAACCCTTCCGCAGCCTCAATCTTGAGATATGCCTGAGCATTGGTAATTGTCGATTCAATCTTGCCGCGATGACGGATTATGCCCTCATTTTTCAGCAACCGCTGCACATCCTCTTCGCCCCAATCGGCTATCACTTCTGGATTAAAGCCCTGAAATGCCTCACGAAAGTTATCTCTCTTACGCAAGATAGTGATCCAACTCAAACCCGCCTGAAACCCGTCGAGCACCAGTTTCTCCCAAAGCGCACGGCTGTCCCATTCGGGCACGCCCCACTCCTTATCATGATAACGAACATACTCAGGGTCTTCCCCATGCCAGCCACATCTTATCGGTAATTTCTTTGTCATTTTCAGGACTCAGCTAAATTTTAAGGCAATTTCTTTGCTTAAACGGTTGTTAGCACATCTCACGTAATTCTCCCAACGACAGTGGCATCACTCGGGAACGCTAGGATGAAGAATATCAAACGGCCAGTTGCGCCTCATGGAGACGATGTGAACAATCCATTGGGCTATGCTGTGACTGCGCGTGATAAGTCAGTGATGCAAATGGTTGAAGTCGCTCTGAAACAAAAACAAGTTTTACTAGCCTATCAACCGATCATGCATGCTCATGCGCCATATAAGGTCGCCTTTTACGAAGCCCTTGTCCGCCTCACGGATGAGACTGGCCGCATCATTCCAGCCAAAGAATTCATCCACGAAATAGAAACCACCGAGCTCGGGCGTATCATGGATTGCATTGCGCTTGAAAAAGGCTTGCGCACGCTCGCTCGACAGCCAGATCTGCGTCTTTCAATCAATATGTCAGCTCGATCAATTGGATATCCGCGCTGGATCAGAACACTCAAGCAGGGCTTGCAGCGCAATGTGACGGTCGGCGAGCGCCTGATCCTCGAAATTACCGAGAGTTCTGCGATGACGGTGCCTGAACTGGTTATCGCCTTTATGAACGAAATACAGTCTAAAGCGGTGAGCTTTGCGTTGGATGACTTCGGGGCTGGCTACACCTCATTTCGCTACCTGAGAGATTTTTACTTTGATATCCTGAAAATAGACGGTCAATTCATTCGAGGGATTGCTCAAAACCCGGACAATCAGGTCCTCACAAGTGCGCTCAAGGCCATTGCCGATCAGTTTGACATGCTTACCGTTGCCGAGTTTGTCGAAAATCGCGAAGATGCTGTCTTTTTGGCCGATCTGGGAATTGACTGTTTGCAAGGCTACTTCTTCTCCGCACCCACCATCAGCCCTGTTTGGGAACGAAACCAAAAGGATGAGCGCAGCGCCTGATCCTGCGTCGCTTGGTCTTAGCAGGGTTGTTGCCGCAATGCGGCAAATGCGGTATGCCGATCCCGACTACTTACGCCGCAACTGTGGCTAAGTCTTTTCTGGGAAAGGAATGCTCATGACTAATGTTGTAATCGCCTCCGCTGCTCGTACGGCAGTTGGTTCGTTTGGAGGTTCGTTTGCCAATACCCCGGCTCACGACCTTGGTGCTGCTATTTTGGAAGCCGTCGTAGAGCGCGCAGGCATCGCCAAAAACGAAGTTTCTGAAACAATTCTCGGTCAGGTCCTCACGGCTGGTCAAGGCCAAAACCCTGCTCGCCAAGCGCATATCAACGCCGGTCTACCCATTGAGAGCTCAGCATGGAGCATCAATCAGGTATGCGGTTCTGGCCTTCGCGCCGTAGCTCTTGGCGCTCAGCATATTCAACTGGGTGACGCCGACATCGTCGCAGCTGGCGGCCAAGAAAATATGTCCCTTAGCCCCCACGTTGCGCATCTGCGCGATGGGATCAAAATGGGTGATATGAAGTACATCGATAGTATGATCCGCGATGGACTTTGGGATGCCTTCAACAATTACCACATGGGACAAACCGCTGAAAACGTAGCCGAGAAATGGCAGATCAGCCGTGATGAGCAAGACGCTTTCGCTGTTGCTTCCCAAAACAAGGCAGAAGCGGCTCAAAAAGCTGGCAAATTTGCAGATGAGATTGCCGCCTTTACAGTCAAGACACGCAAGGGCGAAACAATCGTGGACGCTGACGAATATATTCGCCACGGTGCTACGATGGAAGCGATGAAAAAGTTGCGCCCAGCCTTTGCGAAAGACGGAACAGTGACAGCGGCAAACGCCTCTGGCCTCAACGATGGTGCCGCTGCTGTGCTCCTGATGAGCGCTGACAATGCTGAAAAGCGCGGGATCGAACCGCTCGCTCGCATTGTATCATATGCGACAGCGGGCCTTGATCCGACAGTCATGGGCGTCGGGCCAATTTACGCCAGCCGCAAAGCTCTCGAAAAAGCGGGCTGGAGCGCAAGCGATCTTGATCTTGTGGAAGCAAATGAAGCCTTTGCGGCGCAGGCCTGCGCCGTCAACAAAGAGATGGGTTGGGATCCAGAGATCGTCAACGTTAACGGCGGCGCAATTGCAATTGGCCACCCGATCGGTGCCTCAGGATGCCGCGTTCTTAATACATTGCTCTTTGAAATGCAGCGCCGCGACGCCAAGAAAGGCCTTGCAACACTTTGCATCGGGGGAGGCATGGGTGTAGCGCTTTGCGTTGAGCGTCCTTAACTTACCAAAAATAAAGACTTATCGCGGGGCGTTCCAGATGGAGCGCCCCGTTTTTTTGCCCTTGCAGCATTTTGCTTGCGCAACATTATTGCTTAAACTATACGCATTTGGTAACAGGATTACCTGATTTAAGTGTGGAGAATGACATCATGACAAGAACAGCATTGGTTACCGGCGGGTCTCGTGGGATCGGGGCGGCGATTGCAAAACGGTTGAAAGACGATGGCTACAATGTTGCCGCGACTTATGCTGGCAATGATGATGCCGCCGCTGCCTTTACCGCTGAGACCGGCATCAAGACTTATAAGTGGAATGTGGCTGACTATGATGAGTCTGCTGCTGGGCTTGCGAAAGTCGAAGCCGAAGTCGGTCCGATTGATGTCGTGGTTGCAAACGCGGGCATTACCCGCGACGCGCCTTTCCACAAAATGACGCCGCAGCAATGGCACGAAGTGATCGATACAAACCTCACAGGTGTTTTCAACACGGTTCACCCGATCTGGAACGGTATGCGGGACCGAAAATTTGGTCGTGTGATCGTCATAAGTTCAATCAATGGACAAAAGGGCCAGTTCGCCCAAGTCAACTACGCAGCAACAAAAGCTGGGGACTTGGGGATTGTAAAATCACTGGCCCAAGAAGGTGCGCGCGCTGGCATCACGGCGAACGCGATCTGCCCTGGGTATATCGCCACAGAAATGGTCATGGCGGTTCCTGAAAAAGTCCGTGAGTCCATCATTGGTCAAATTCCAGCAGGCCGTCTGGGCGAGCCTGAAGAAATTGCACGCTGCGTTGCCTTCCTCGCCTCTGATGATGCGGGCTTCATCAATGGCTCCACGATCTCGGCAAATGGTGGTCAGTTCTTCGTCTAAACGATCAAAACCAAAGTCCTTGGCCGCGCTGAAAAGTGCGGCCTTTTCTTTGACCCTGCCATATAAAAAACGCGCCCCAAAAACGTGAGGCGCGTCAAAAATTGCGTTTAAAATCAGGCTGATGTCGTCTCGAAGCGAGAGATTTGCTCTTTAATTTTAAGCTTTTGCTTTTTGAGGTCTGCGATTTCGGCATCTGAGGCACTTGGCGTGCGCTGGAGAGTTTCGACACGATCCGAGAGGGTCTGGTGTTTTCTCTTCAGTTCTTCAACATGGGAATTCAAGCTCATTGCAATCTCCTCTCAAAATGTTGCGTCTTTAGTCGAGCATATCAAACATAAGAAGTCACGCCGCAGATGCGAGAGGACGGGCAAAAAAATGCAATCATTTTTCCGGGAAGGGCAAAGAAGCAGCATCGCGCAAAACTTCGGCAATCTCGTCCGTGTAGCTTTCTGCGTCGGCTGTGTGCGCAACGCCCTTATGCATCAAGAGCCCAGCATGCAAACGAAAGGCAGCGCGGCCAGAGTGACGGGCGCGCAGCAATACAAGCTGTGAGGGCTGGCCCCCACGCGGCAGAATGGGCCATAGCTCGCAAGAGCCAAGGTAGTCCGGTAGCCCTGCCAGCAGCTCAGGCACACGCTCCGCTCGACAAATGAGCGTCAGATAACCTTTTGGCAGAAGGCGGCGCGCGGCGGCCTCAAGCCAGAGTGGAAGCGATGCGCCGCCCAGTGCGGTTTCGCGGAATGTGTCAGGGGCTTTGGAGCCTGTCTCACGATCAAAGTACGGAGGGTTGGTTAACACATGGTGAAAGCGCCGTTCTTTCAACGCGGCGGGCATGTCAGCAACGTCTCCTTGATGGACCGTGAAGGCGATTTCGTTCTCGGCTGCGTTCTTCTCGGCCAATGCGGCGTAAAACGGTTGGAGTTCCAAGCCGTGGAGTTCCAAGCCCTCAACCCGCCGCCCCAGACAGAGCGCAGCGGCGCCTACTCCGCAGCCCAGATCAAGAACGCTTTCACCAGCTTTGGCGGCAATACTCGCCGCCAGCAGCACAGGATCAACCCCTGCACGGTAGCCTTGCTTTGGTTGCCAGAACTTCAAGCGCCCGCCCAGAAAGGCATCATGCGTGAGATCAGGGGTGCTCATCGACGTCCAACCCGTTGTCCCGCAGTGTCTTTGCAGCCGCGTCATAATCTGCCGCAACGACCATAAGCCGGCGCGGGAAAATTCCTATGCCGCCTTCCAGCACGCTCATATTTACGTCCATTTCAAACACCGCTATACCCTCGCCCTGAAGCAGCGCTTGGGCAAAGGCCAGATCGGCCATATTGTTCGTGCTAAGAAGTTGTTTCATAAAGTGAATATGACCATTCGGCAGCAAATGTCGAGATGTCTGACGGGAGCGTGAAGAGCTTGAACGGATCGGCAAACAAACCGCACGAGAGACTGGCTGCACATTTGGCCACAGGCATGGAGGCGGTCAACGCCTTGATCCGCGAGCGGATGGCCTCCGAACATGCGCCCCGCATCCCTGAAGTCACACAACATTTGGTTGAGGCGGGCGGCAAGCGCCTGCGCCCGATGCTGACACTCGCCGCAGCCGAACTTTGCGGCTATGAGGGCCCCTATCATGTGCATCTCGCAGCAACTGTAGAGTTCATCCACACGGCGACATTGCTGCACGATGATGTGGTCGACGAAAGCGAAAAGCGGCGTGGCCGCCCGACGGCTAACCTCTTGTGGGACAATAAAAGTTCTGTTCTTGTCGGCGATTATCTTTTCTCGCGTTCGTTCCAGCTTATGGTGGAAACAGGCAATTTACGGGTGCTTGATATTCTCGCCAATGCCTCAGCGACGATTGCCGAGGGCGAGGTTTTGCAGCTGACGGCAGCGCAGGATTTGGCCACAACAGAAGCGATCTATTTGCAGGTTGTGCGTGGCAAGACAGCTGCGCTTTTCTCAGCGGCCACGGAAGTGGGCGGCGTGATCGCTGGCGCGCCGGAGGCGCAAGTGAAGGCGCTGTTTGATTATGGTGATGCGCTCGGGATCGCTTTCCAAATTGTTGACGATCTACTTGATTACAAAGGATTTTCAGGCGCAACAGGCAAGAACATTGGCGACGACTTCCGCGAGCGCAAGCTAACCCTGCCTGTGATCAAGGCGGTGGCCTTGGCAGACGCCGAGGAGCGTGCTTTCTGGAGCCGCACTATTGAAAAGGGCGACCAGCGTGACGGCGACCTTGAGCATGCCATTGATTTGCTTGAAAAACATGGTGCTTTGGAAGCCGCACGGCAGGACGCCTTGGGGTATGCTGCCAAGGGGCGCGCGGCGCTTCAGGCGATGCCAGAGCACCCGCTGCGCGAGATGCTCGAATCGCTTGCAGAGTTCGTTGTGTCGCGGATCAGTTAAGGCTGCGCCCCGCTCGGTTAACGGCGTGCTGAAGCGCTGATTCTAGGGGGGTGATATGCGTGCACAACCCGTGCACAACCTGTGCACCGCGTGACTCGATAAAAGTTAACCGAAATTAAGATAACGCAGCGTTCGTTGGTGTGGACGGGCAGCGCCATCCCAAGGCAGGGATTAAGCGGCCGCGCGCTCGGACTGAAGCGCCTTGAGTGCCTCGGCGACAATCTGAAACGAGCGGATGCGCGCGGCGTGATCGTGGATCATACCAGTGACCATGAGTTCATCGGGCTCATGGCGCGCGATGAGAGCGGCGAGCTGCGCTTTGACTGTGTCGGGCGCGCCTGTGGCCGAGCAGCCGAGCGCTTGGCGCACACCCGCAAGGACAGGCGCGGGCACTTCGGCCTCAATATCGTCAACGGGCAGCGGCAGCTTGCCGGGCCGACCCGTGCGCAGACGGGCGAAAGCGAGCATTTGGGACGTGCGCAGAAATGCAGCCTCTTCGTCTATCTCTGCGGCGCAGGCCCCTGCGGCCACGACAACATAGGGCGCGGCGAGCCTGCCTGACGGACGGAAGCTGTTGCGATAAATATAAAGCGCCTCCTCCAAGAGATCGGGTGCAAAGTGAGAGGCGAAGGCATAGGGCAAGCCGAGCATGGCCGCGAGCTGAGCGCCGTAAAGCGAAGAGCCAAGAATCCACACGGGCACCTCTGTGCCCTCACCCGGAATGGCGCGCACGCGGGCCCCTGATGTATCGCCGAAGTAGTGGAGCAGCTCCTGAACATCGGTTGGGAAACTGTCTTCGGATACCATGTGACGGCGCAGGGCGCGGGCGGTTTCCATATCGGTTCCGGGCGCGCGCCCAAGGCCGAGGTCTATTCTGTTCGGGTAGAGCGTGGCCAATGTGCCAAACTGCTCGGCGACGACAAGCGGTGCGTGATTGGGTAGCATCATGCCCCCTGCCCCGATGCGCATATGTTTGGTGGCTCCCGCCACATGGCCGATAACCAAAGGGGTCGCGGCGCTGGCGATACCGGGAATATTGTGATGCTCTGCCAACCAGTAGCGGTGATAACCTGCGGCCTCGGCCGCTTGGGCAAGGCTCACCGTATTGCGCAGGGCATCCGCGGCTGTCTGACCCTCTGGGATTGGTGAAAGATCAAGGAGGGAGAAGTGTTTCATGCGCTAGGTTTAGGCTCGCGCGGGGGACTTGCCAAGAGCTGATGCTGTGGGTTTGGCGGGACGTGCCTTAGAACGCCTCGGGGCGCGCCTCGCGGGCCATATGATCGAGCACGGCGTTAACGAAGCTGGCTTCTTTGCCTTCGGGGTGGAACGCGCCCGCGACGTCAACGAACTCTTTGATCACGACTTTGGGCGGCGTGTCTGTCTGGCTCATTTCGGCCCCTGCGGCGCGGAAGAGCGCGCGCAATGTCGGGTCAATCCGACCCAGCGGCCATTTGGCGACAAGGGCGCGGTCTGTCATTTGGTCGATGGCGGCTTGGTAGCTGACGGCGTTTTCCATCAGCGTGGCGAAGAGTTCCATATCCCCGTCTTGCATCTCGCCCTCATCATAGGACGCGCCAAAGCGGTGCTCGGCAAATTCGGCCATCACGGCTTCGACCGTTTGATGGGAATGTTCCATCTGAAAAAGCGCCTGAACAGCATAGAGCCGTGCGGCAGATTTCATTTTGCGTTTTTGGTTGCCTGAGAGCGTCATTCGGAACGGTTGCCTTTGGTGGTTTGGGCCAGCTGATACTCTTCGGTGTCGGGCTTGAAACCTGGTGTAGCGCGCTGAGAGCCCCACTTACGGGCGAGCGCAACAAGATGCAAGGCTGCCGCAGCCGCTCCGCCACCTTTGTTCATGTCTGCCGGATTGGCGCGCTCTTCGGCTTGGGCCATGTTTTCGACCGTCAGGATGCCGTTGCCGATGAAGAGGCCTTGGAGGCCGAGAAGTGTGAGGGCGCGGGAGCTGTCATTGCAGACTGTCTCGTAGTGCGTGGTGGCGCCGCGGATGACGCAGCCCAGCGCCACATAGCCATCATAATTGGACAAGCGCTCGGCGGTTGCGATGGCGGTGGGCACTTCGAGCGCACCTGGCACTTCGATGAGATCGCATGTCGCGCCTGCGGCAGCGATTTCGGCGCGTGCCCCTACGATCATGTCATTGGTGATATCGCGGTAATAGGGCGCAACCACGATCAGGAGCTTCACGGGCGCGTCAAAGCTCGGACGCGGCAGGATATAGTGGGACTGGGAGCTTGCCATGGATCAGGCCTCCGTGATCGGGCGTGTGCCAGTGATCGAGAGACCATAGGCGTCAATGCCGACATATTTGGTTCGAGGGGAGTTTGTGAGCAGGATCATTTCGGTGATGCCGAGGCTCGCGATAATTTGGGACCCGAGACCTGTGTGCTTGATGATACGCGGGGCGTCTTCATCGGCGGCAAATGTCAGGCGCGGGTGCGGTTCGCGGAAGAGGATCACCGCGCCACGGCCTTCAGCCGCGACGATACGCATGGCTTTGTGCAGCTCATCAGAGGGCGTGGGGCCGAGGCCAAGCACATCCTCTAGCTCGTTGAGCGCATGGGTGCGCACGAGAACGGGGGCCTCGGTAGTCACATCCCCTTTAAGGAGCGCGATATGCTCTGTTCCGCTGATCTGGTCGTTGAAAACGCGCATGTCCCATGTGCCGCCAAACTCGGAGGTGACGCTTTCCTGGCGGGTCTGGGTCACGAGGTTGTCGTGGGTGTGGCGGTAAGCGATGAGATCAGAGATGGTGCCGATCTTGAGGCCATGCTCGGCGGCGAACGCGACGAGGTCGGGCAAGCGGGCCATTGTGCCATCGTCTTTCATGATCTCGCAGATCACGCCAGCGGGCTTGCAGCCTGCGAGGCGGGCGATATCAACCGCCGCCTCTGTGTGGCCTGCGCGTACGAGCACGCCGCCGTTGCGGGCGCGCAGCGGGAAGACGTGACCCGGCGTCGCGATCGCGGCGGAGGAGTTTTTCTCATCGATCGCGGTGGCGATTGTCAGGGCGCGGTCAGAGGCCGAAATCCCGGTGCTGACACCTTCGCGGGCTTCGATTGAGACGGTAAAGGCCGTCTCGTGGCGTGAAGAGTTGTTGACCGCCATCATCGGCAGCCCCAAGCGGTCAATCCGATCGGATGTCATTGGCAGGCAAATCAGGCCGCGCCCGTGGGTGGCCATAAAGTTTACGGCGGCCGCATCGGCAAATTCAGCCGCGATCACAAGATCACCCTCGTTCTCGCGATCTTCATGATCGACGAGAACAAACATCTCTCCCGCACGTGCGGCACTGATGATCTCTTCTATCGGTGAAATCGCGCTTTTCAGGCTCGCTTCCAGCGGTCCGGGGGTCGTGTATGCGTTGGTCATGAGGGCCTCATTGCTTGCGCCGAAGGGCTTAGCAGGAGGGCGCGCTTTTGACCAGAGCCGGAAATGGGTCTCGGGCAGGTCATCATTTCGTTTAGCTTTATTAAGCCTGGTATTAATCTTTCATTAATTAGTGTGTTTTATCACATTTGCCTAAAGGATTAAGCGGCGAACCGTTCTGAGGTGGTGACACGCAACAGCGTTTTGACACATCACTAATAAAGAAGAGGTCCAGCCATGGCAGAAACCGACCACCTTTACACGCGTGCCGAGGCACCTGATCTGCATGTTTTGAACTTCAAGGTCACGCGGCTTTGGTTTGCGGCTTTGGCACTTGTTTTTGTCAATTATGGCCTTCTGACCAATGTGCTGGGCTGGACACTTTACTGGCAGCCCGCGGGCGACGGCGCTGCAACAAAGGTTGTGACGGCGCTCTCGATCTCTATTGGGGCAATCGCTTTCTTCCTCAGACAAAACAGCCTTCAAGTCCAGCTCGGATTTTTTCTGACCTTTTTGGCACTTGGCCTTGCTATATCAACCCGCGCCTTAGAGCTATTTCCTGCAAATGCAGGCTGGGCTTTGGAAGGCAAAATGGGCTGGAATACCCTCGCTGTTATCGTCCTTCTCAGCCTCTCAGGCCTCCTGAGGCGGCGCTACTATAATGTGGCGGTTGTTGGTGTCCTTGTTGCCATGACCTTTATCTTCAACGCGATCATCGGGCAGAGCTTTGGCCTGCGCCTCCTCGGCGGGGAGATGTCCTTTGCCACGACAGGGGCTTTGCTCTTCCTCACTTTGGCCACAGCCACACTCTTTACTGGTTTTAAGCCAACACGCGTTTTCTTTCTGAATTCCGAAATTGGGCAAGTCACCCGCTCTCTGGCTTTTGTCAGTATGGTCGCGCCTTTGGCCTGCGGCCTGTTCTTGAACCAAGTTCTGAAGGAAACAGATCAGAAACTCCCATTTGAAGCACATCTGATTTCGACCATTATCTGGGCGGGCATTCTGAACGCGATCCGCGCAGGCAACAGGCTTGAAAAAGCTGATGCGCTGCGCCGTGCCGCAGAAGAGCGACTGGTGCGCATTGCCACCCATGATCCGCTTACAGGCTGTTTGAACCGTGCGGGGCTTGAGCAAGCCCAATACCGTACCCCCGCTGACACGGAGACTGATGAGCGCTGGGCAATTGGTGTGTTTGATCTGGACCATTTCAAACGCATCAATGACACCTATGGTCACCGTATTGGTGACCGTGTGTTGCAAGAGGTTCGCCCTGCTTTGAGCCACGTCATGCGGCCCGACGAGCGGATCACGCGTTGGGGCGGGGAAGAATTTGTGCTGTGCTTACGCTATAGTGACCTGCATGTTCTGGAGAGGCGAGTTGAAGAGATGCGCCTTGCGCTTGCGAGTATTCCTAAGCGGCTGCAAAAAGCGGGCAAGGTTACGCCACGCAACGTCACGGCATCCGTTGGGGTGTGCCTCTATGGGGCGAGCCAAGGCTTTGCCGAGACACTCGCCAAAGCTGACGAGGCGCTCTTTGCTGCCAAGAAAACAGGACGCGACCGCGTGGTTTTTTTCACAGATATCGCGCGCGGGCCTGCGGCCAGCAGGCCCTGCCAGCACACAATCCATCCCGCCCAAGAACCTGCGACAGGCGAAATGCAGCAGCGCGACATCTGGCTGACTGACATGAAGATTGCGCCCCACAGTGACTAAACGCCTTGGGGACGGCCTCTGCCTCAGAACTGCCAGAGGCTTGGCACAAACCGATACGCCTCGCCATCACGCATCACATGGCCGACCCCCGGGAAGGGGAAGTGATAGCCCAACAGCGCAACACGGTCGGTTGCGGCCATATCAAGCAGCGCTTGGCGGGTTTTGACTGTCTGCTCGCCGTCCGCATCAAAGCCGTTGAACCATGTCGGCTGGGCAAAGTTTGTCCAAGCATGGCTCATGGCGTCGCCCAGCGCGATAAGGGATTGATCGCCGCTGTCCAGACGCACAGACATATGGCCGGGCGTGTGACCCGGTGTGTTGATGAGCGTGACGCCAGAAACAACTTCGTAGCCCTCACTTGCCAGCGTCCACTCGACCCCTTCTGTGGCAAAGCTGTTGACCGCGCCAGCGACGAACTGGAGCATTTCGGGGCTGACCTGATCTGCGAGGCCGTCTTGGCTCCAGTAGGCATGCTCTGCCTCGCCGATGATATATTCGGCTTCAGGGAAGAGCGGCTCATCAAAGTCGTCGCGGATGCCCCAGATGTGATCGGGGTGCGCGTGGGTGATCACGACATGGGTGATGTCACTTGGAGTGAGGCCTGCGGCTTCCAGATTGCTGACAAGGCGGCCTGTGGTTTCGAACCAGCGGTTGCCAGAGCCGACATCTACGAGGATTTTGGCCTCGGCTGTCTCGATCAGGAGGTGATTTGTATGGCTGTAGCCCTCTTCTGGCGAGAGATAATGCGCGGTGAGAAAGGCCTGCACCTCTTCGCGGGGGGCGTTGACCCCAAGGCCCGTTGTGGGCACGGAAAAGAAGCCATCGGAGAGCACGCTGAGCTGCATATCGCCCATGGAAAAGCGGAAAACACCGCCATTGCCTGCGGCGGGTGCGCCAAGCGGCGCGGCGGACGCCTGCGCCAGCGTGGCGGGCAGCGCAAAGGCAGGCATCGCTGCGGCAATTTTGAGGATGTCACGGCGGGTTGGTTTGATCAGGCTCATGGCAGGCTCCCTTGTTTGACTTTGGGGGAGTCTAGGGCCGCGCGCGCCAAACGCAATGCTTTTCGTGAATGTGTTAGATGCTTTCGGCGAGGCGAGCGACGTAGCGCGCGAGCGTGTCGATTTCGAGGTTGATCAGGTCACCAACTTCAGCGGCGCCCCATGTGGTCGCGTCTTTGGTGTGGGGGATGAAATTGATCCCGAAGCTTGCGCCCTCGACCTCGTTGACGGTGAGCGATGTGCCGTTCAAAGCGACGGAGCCTTTGGGCGCGATGAAGCGGGCGAGCTCTTTTGGGGCTTGGAGCGTGACGCGGGTGCTGTCGCCTTCGTCTTTCATGGCCGTGATGCGCGCGACGCCGTCCACATGGCCAGAGACAATATGACCGCCAAGCTCATCGCCGACTTTGAGCGCGCGCTCCAGATTGACACGACCGCCTTTGACCCATGTGCCGATGTTGGTTTTGGTCACACTTTCAGCAGAAATCTCGACATCAAACCAGCCCTCGCCCAGCGCGATGGCTGTCAGGCAGACACCGTTGCAGGCGATGGATGCGCCGATATCAACTGTTTTGGTGTCATAAGACGTGCCGATGCGCGCGCGCAGATCGCCACGCTGCTCAAGCTCAAGAATGGTGCCGATATCTGTGATGATGCCTGTGAACATGGGGCTGCCTTTCGCGCTGATGGGTTTTACTAGCGCGGGCGCCGGCGGGCTGCAAGAAAGCGCTGACCTTTACTGGCGTATTCACCATATTTTCACCACAGTCAGCGTTTATAAAAGGGTCAAGAGTATTCCAACCAGCGCGAGACATATGGGCAAAATCACTGGTGATAACCGCGTTTTCCTGTTTTTGCAGGGGCCGCACGGGCCGTTTTTTCACCTTTTGGGGAAAATGCTGGAGCGTGCGGGAGCGAGTGTTTGGCGTGTCGGGTTTAACGCGGGCGACCGCGCCTTCTGGTTTAGCCCTAAGAGCTATGTCCCCTATCGTGGGACGCTGGCACCGTGGGATGCACGGTTTGCAGAGATTGTCGCAAAAAAAGGCGTCACCGATATTGTGCTCTATGGTGACACGCGCCCCATTCATGCGCAGGCTGTGGCCGCAGCAAAAGCCTTGGGCCTTGGCATTCATGTCTCTGAAGAGGGTTATATGCGGCCCTATTGGGTGACCTACGAACGCGGCGGAAGCAACGGCAACTCGCGGCTCATGAAGATGTCGTTGAACGAGATGCAAGCGGGGCTGGCCCATACGGACATGGACACACCCCTGCCCCCTGCCCGCTAGGGCGACACCCGCCAACATGTGTTTTATGGCGCGCTCTACCACTGGTTTGTGATGTTTCGAAACAGGCAATACCGCAACTTCCAGCCGCACCGTGCATTGAGCGTCACGAAAGAATTCCAGCTTTATCTCAAACGCCTTCTGCTCATGCCGTTTCAGGCCTTGGAGAGGGGTGTGGCCACGTGGCGTATTCGCCACGGTGGCTTTCCCTATCATCTGGCGCTTTTGCAGCTAGAGCATGACAGCAGCTTTCAGATGCACTCGCCTTTCAACACGATGACCGAGTTTCTCGAAGTTGTGATGCGCGGCTTTGCCGAAGGCGCGCCGAAGCACCATCACCTTGTTTTCAAGGCCCATCCGCTCGAAGACGGGCGCGTGCCACTGCGCCGCGAGATCAAACGACTGGCACGGGAATTGGGCCTGAAGAGCCGCGTTCATTATGTGCGCGGCGGCAAGCTGGCCGCGTTGCTCAATGATGTGCGCACAGCTGTCACCGTGAACTCGACTGCTGCGCAGCAAGTCTTGTGGCGGGGTATTCCGCTCAAGGTGTTTGGCCGTGCGGTCTATGATAAGCCCGAGTTTGTCTCAACCGAGCCGTTGGCGACCTTTTTCGGCGCGGCGAAGCGACCTGACCACAAGGCTTATCAGGATTATCGCCGCTACCTGCTGGAAACCAGTCAGGTTCCTGGCGGGTTTTATTCTTCCCGCGGACGACGCCAGCTGATGCGCATGGTGGTTGATATGATGCTGACCGCGGATGATCCTTATGAGGCCTTGGAGGCAGGAACCGCGGCTCCGAGGCAACAGTTACGTCTGGTGCAATAAGCCCGCGCAAGTCTAAAGCTTTATTTTTAAATTCATCTGGATTACGCTTGCCTCAATAACGGCGCGCAAAGTGCTGAATCTGAGGCAGAATAATAATAGGTCGAGGAGACCGAGCAGTGAAACCCGTAACTCCTAGCTGGGCGCGTTTTGTCGCGCTGGTTGCCGCTCTTGCGGTTGTATCATCTTGTGGCCTGCCGCGATCAGGCCCCAACAAACGCGAAATTTTTTCAGGATCTGTGCAGCAAAGCGGCGACGCTTTTGTTATCTCGGTCAATGACCGTGTGACCCGCGCGACAGGTATTGTGCCTGCCCTTGGCTTCTCGGATGCGTTCAAAAACGCAGGACTTATTGGCTCGGACACGATCCGCCCCGGGGATACGCTCGGCCTGACCATTTGGGAAAACGTCGATGATCCACTGCTTGGCTCATCTGGTCCCACAGGTTCAGGCGCCGCTGTGCTCGAAGAAGTGCAGGTCGATGGTGCGGGCTTTATCTTTATTCCATACGCCGGGCGCATCCGCGCCGCGGGCAACACGCCTGAAGGCATCCGCAAGACCATCACGCGCAAACTTGGCGAACAGACCCCTGACCCACAGTTTCAGGTCCGCCGCCTTGCAGGCGACGGTGCAAGCGTCAGCTTGATTGGTGCGGTTGGCGGCCAAGGCGTCTTTCCTATCGAGCGCCCGACGCGCACGCTTTCGACGATGATGGCGCAGGCTGGCGGCATAACGATCGAACCAGAGATTGCCCAGATCACTGTGATCCGTGGCAACATGCGCTCGAAGGTCTGGTTCCAAGACCTCTACAAATATCCGCAGCTTGATATTGCGCTACGCGATGGCGACCGTATTCTTGTCGAAGAAGACACTCGCAACTTTACCGCTCTTGGTGCGACTGGCACGCAAGCGCGTGTGGCTTTTGAAAGCCAGACCTTGAGCGCGATCGAAGCGATTGCACAAGTGGGTGGCCTTTCGACTTCGGCGGCTGACCCCACAGGTGTGTTTATTTTCCGCAACGAACCTGCCGATATTGCAAATATGGTAATGGGTCGTCAGGATTTGCAGGGCGCGCAGCGGCTTGTTTATGTGCTGGACCTGACGCAGCCCAACGGTATGTTTTTGGCGCGTGACTTCTCTGTGCGCGACAGTGACACGCTCTATGTGACCGAAGCACCGTTTACCCAGTGGGATAAGACGATCTCGGCTCTGACTGGCTCTTTGGCCACAGTCGACACGCTAACGACACTTGGTTCTGGCGGCTAAGGCCAAGTGGCTGATCTGCCCGATACATTTAAAGCCGTCGGTGCTGAAGAGCGTCGGCGGCTTTACTATTATACCGCTGGTTTTTTGCGACAGCGCCGTGTGCGACGGATTTTGCAACTTGCAGGGTATGATCTGAAACTTGGCAAGCCAACCTCCGACGACAGCGTGGCAGTTTGGGGCCGTTCGCCCTATGCGGCGCGGGGCGAGGCTATCGCGGCAAAGACAGGTGCCAGCCTTTTGCGCGTCGAAGATGCATTTCTGCGCTCGCTTCATGCGGGGCGCGCAGGCGAGCCACCTTTGGGGCTGATGATTGATGACATTGGCGTCTATTTTGACGCGAGTGCCCCCTCGCGGCTGGAGCAAATCCTTGCGAGCGACCCGCTGGATAACACCGACGAGCTCAAGCGCGCCCATTCCGGGATTGCCCGGATGAAAGAGGCACAGCTCAGTAAATATGCGAGCTATGACCCAGAGACGCCCTGCCCCAAGGCTGGATATGTGCTTGTGATCGACCAAACGCGCGGGGATGCTTCTGTGACCCATGGGCGTGCGGATGCGAATACTTTTGAGGAAATGCTCTACTATGCGCAGGAAGATAATCCTGGCGCGCGGATTGTAATTAAGACCCACCCAGAGACACAGGCGGGCTATCGGCAGGGGTATTTCAGCGAAGCCGACACCAGCGCCAAGATCAGCCTGTTTGACGGGGCTGTAAGCCCTTGGGCGCTGATGGAGGGCGCTGTTGCCGTATATACCGTGACCAGTCAAATGGGCTTTGAGGCGATCTTGGCCGGGCATCGACCACATGTATTTGGCCAGCCGTTTTATGCAGGTTGGGGGTTGTCGGAGGATCGTAATCCGCACGCCCTGTCCCGCCGTGGGCGGGTGCTGACGAAGGCGCAGCTTTTTCTTGGGGCGATGATCAAAGCGCCGACGTGGTATGACGCACACAACGCTTGTTTGGCGCGTTTTGAGACCGCCCTCGGCAGCTTTGAAGCCGAGGTGCGCGCGTGGCGCGAGGATCATGAGGGCTGGCAGGCGGCAGGAATGCGGCTTTGGAAACGCGGGCCATTGCAGCACTTTTTTGGCCGATACAAGCGGGTGCGGTTTCGGAACAGCTCCAAAGACACGGGACAGGCGATGATCTGGGCGGGCAAGGCGCAAGAAGGTAAGACACGCGCGCGGCTTGAAGACGAGTTTTTGCGCTCCCGCGGGCTTGGCGCGGCTTTGACCCCGCCTCTGAGCCTCGTGCTTGACGACCTTGGGATTTATTACGACCCGACCCGCGAAAGCCGGCTTGAACGACTGGTGGCAGCGCGGGCCACCTTGCGGGCGGATCAGACTGAACGCGTCCGCGCGCTGATAGAGACGATTTGCACTCAAGGCGTACCGAAATACAACCTCAAGGGCCAAGTCCCCGATCTCCCAGAGGGGCGGCGCATTTTGATTCCAGGGCAAGTGGAGGACGATGCCTCGATCCGTCTTGGTGCGGGGGAGATTTGCACAAACCTTGGCCTGCTGTCCGCAGCGCGGGCGGCAAACCCTGAGGCGATCATTGTTTTCAAACCCCACCCTGACGTTGAGGCAGGGCTGCGCCCTGGCGCAGTGGCGCCCCAAGATTTGGTTGGGCTGGCGGATGTATTGGTGGAAAATGCAGATGCGGCGACACTTTTCGGCAAGGTCGAGGAAGTCTGGACCATGACCTCTTTGCTTGGATTTGAGGCGCTTTTGCGTGGTCTAAAAGTAACCACAACAGGCGCACCGTTTTATGCGGGATGTGGGCTGACCACAGACAAGGGTCGTGTGCCTGCGCGGCGCGGGCGGCATGTGGGCCTTGAGAGCCTCGCCCATGCAGCCTTGATCGACTATCCACGCTATTTTGACCCTGTGAGCAAGCTTCCGTGCAGTCCAGAGCTCGCGCTGAAGCGGCTGAGCGAAGGCGGCTTTCAGCGCGGCCCCGCCAACCAGCTGCTGGCAAAGCTTCAAGGCGTCTTTGCGAGCTATGCGCATTTCTGGCGCTGATTGAAGCGACGGGGGCTTATGCCTATCTTAGGACAAAGGAGCCTCGACATGCGTGTGTTTGGATTAAGTGTCATAGTTGCTGGCTGCGCCTGTGCGGCCAGTGCCTTTACAGCCGTAAACGGGATCAGTGCATTTACCGAAGGAGGTGATGCGCGCTTTGAAGTGATTTCAGAGCGCGGCGCAGGTCCACGCGAAATCTGGTGTGCGGCGGCCCAATATGCGCGTGTTGTTCTTGGAGAGGCGCCAAATACGCGGATTTATCTCGCTCGCGCGATTGGGCCTTCGCCGCAGTATGACACCAAAAATTCCGCCAGCTTTACAACCCGACCAGACTCCACGCTCGCGTAAGGACCACGGCCTGGGGATGGCGGGAATTATTCTGTCTCACTCAAGACAACAGGCTATAGCCTCAGGCTCGCTCATGCCGAAGGGTTTTGCCCTCGTATCATTGAAGAGTGGATCGACTGAAGAATGCAGGACACCTTCCATATCGCAACACGCGGCCAAGGGCTTTACGAGTTTACCCCCGATGTGGCGGGCCTATTGGCAGGCCAGGGCGACGGGCTTCTCACGCTGATGGTGCGCCACACCTCCTGTTCGCTTCTCATTCAGGAAAACGCGGACCCAGAGGTGCAGAGCGACTTGAGCGCCTATTTTGGCCGGCTTGTGCCGCCCTCTGACGACCCGTCGATGCGATACCTGCGCCATACTTACGAGGGCCCCGATGATATGCCAGCACATATCAAAGCCGCGATGATGCCTGTCTCGTTGAGTATTCCTGTTCAGCGCGGACAGATGCGGCTCGGCACTTGGCAGGGGATCTATCTGTTTGAGCACCGCGATGCGCCGCATCGACGCGAAGTGGCCGCATATTTTGCCCCTGATCGCGGCCTTTAGGCCACACGGGAACCAAACTGCAACATTCCCTCTATAGCCTATCTTGGGGGTGCATTTGCCCCCTACCCAAAGCCTAGCGTCTGGCCTATAGTGCCTGTTGATAAGTGGGGGCCAACCCCACATCTTTGAGGCGGAACAACAAAAGAAGGGGGACGGCCTATGCGCTGCCCGTTTTGCGGAAACATCGACACCCAAGTAAAAGACTCGCGCCCAGCCGAAGACCATGTGTCTATTCGGCGTCGGCGCTTTTGCCCTGCCTGCGGGGGGCGTTTCACCACATATGAGCGCGTGCAGTTACGCGATCTTGTCGTGATCAAAACCAACGGCAAGCGCGAAGACTTTGACCGCGATAAGCTCGAACGCTCTATTCGTATGTCCATGCAAAAGCGCCCAGTTGAGCCTGAGCGGATTGATCAGATGATCTCGGGGATTGTGCGCAGGCTGGAAAGCCAAGGCGAGACAGACATTCCCTCACGCGTGATTGGTGAGATTGTCATGGAGACGCTCGCACGGATCGACACCGTAGCTTATGTGCGTTTTGCAAGTGTTTACAAGAACTTCCAAGCGGCAGACGACTTTGACAAATTTGTCAGCGAGCTGCGGCCGGATGTGAAACCTGAAGACAAGTGAACCAGTCTGACGACAGCTATATGCGTGCCGCCCTTGGACTGGGGCGGCGTGGGATGGGCCAGACATGGCCCAACCCTGCTGTTGGCTGTGTGATTGTGAACGCGGGCCGCATTGTGGGCCGCGGCTTCACGCAAGCGGGCGGGCGCCCGCATGCTGAAACCGTCGCTCTGGCGCAAGCTGGAGCGCAAGCACGCGGGGCCACGGCCTATGTTACGCTGGAACCTTGCGCGCATCAGGGACAAACGCCGCCCTGCGCGAGCGCTTTGATTGAAGCAGGGATCGCGCGAGTTGTTGCGCCATTTGAAGACAATGATGCGCGCGTTTCAGGGCGTGGATTTGAGATGCTGCGCGCGGCGGGCATCGAGGTTGTGCTTGGGGTCTGTACGCAAGAGGCTGCCCGCGATCACGCTGGGTTTATGAAGCTTCAGGCAGTAGGGCGGCCTTTTGTGACGCTCAAACTTGCCAGCAGTTTTGATGGGCGCATCGCAACGGCCACAGGCGAGAGCCAGTGGATCACGGGCGCGGCGGCACGCGCCGATGTGCACCGACTGCGCGCATGCCATGACGCTGTGATGGTGGGTGGCGGCACAGCGCGGGCGGACGACCCTATGCTCACGGTGCGCGGCCACGGCGATGTGCGCCAGCCTGTGCGGGTGATCGTCTCGCGCCACCTTGATCTGCCAATGATGGGCAAGCTTGCGATGAGTGCGAAAGAGGTGCCGCTTTGGCTTTGCCACGGGTCAGATGCGGACAGTTATTTGACCGAGGCTTGGAGCGGTATCGGTGCGCAGCTTTTGCCATGCGGCTTGCGCGGACGGCAGCTTGATATTGCCTCCGTGCTCGACGCCTTGGGCGCAGCGGGGCTCACACGCATTTTCTGCGAAGGGGGTGGCGCGTTGGCGGCCTCGTTGCTTGGGGACAATCTCGTCGACGAACTTGTCGGCTACACCGCAGGGCTCGCAATTGGCGCAGAAGGCTTGCCTGCGATTGGGGCAATGGGGCTTGAGCGGCTCACACAAGCGCCACGCTTTGAGCTTCTGGAAAGCCTAGCAGTGGGTGGGGATGTGATGACGCGGTGGGGGCGCCTCACCAGTTGAAGCTGACAGAGCCAGCATCGCACTCAAGACGTGCGAGCTCTTTGCCGTTTTGGCCAACCGTCACGCCGCCGTGGGTGATGACTTTGACGTCACCGCCCTCTGCTTCTGGCCAGATACGTTCATGCGCGCCAAAAACTGTGTAGCTTACGCCATTGTTTTCAAACTCAAGTTCTTCCCAAATGGTGTTGCTCACCCCTGACCAAGGCCGATGGAGATATTCGCCCTTGCGCGCCGTTAGCGCCAGCTCGGCTTTGCCTCCGGAAGGACCAAACCAGTAAGACGCACGATCCTCGCTGCGACAGGTCTCAAGCTTCTTTTTTCCATTTTTCAGAGTACATGAAACAAACTCGGACTCGCCAACAGGACAGCCAGCGTTGGCAAGGCTCGGAAGCAAAACCGCTAAGCTGAAGGCGATTGTTTTGATAATGGTTGTCTCCATAAAAAAGAGCCCCGAAGGGCTCTTTTGCATTACTGATCGAGGAAGCTGCGCAGCTTGCGGCTGCGGCTGGGGTGCTTGAGCTTTCGCAGCGCTTTTGCCTCAATTTGGCGGATGCGTTCGCGGGTGACGCTGAACTGCTGGCCGACTTCTTCGAGTGTGTGGTCGGTATTCATCCCGATGCCGAAGCGCATCCTCAGCACGCGCTCTTCGCGAGGTGTCAGCGAAGCGAGAACACGGGTTGTTGTCTCTTTGAGGTTCTCCTGAATGGCGGAGTCCAGAGGCAGAACGGCGTTCTTGTCTTCAATGAAATCACCGAGCTGTGAATCTTCCTCATCGCCAATCGGCGTTTCGAGGCTGATTGGCTCCTTGGCGATTTTCATCACCTTGCGGACTTTCTCAAGCGGCATTTGCAGCTTTTCGGCCAATTCTTCGGGCGTCGGCTCACGGCCAATTTCGTGAAGCATCTGGCGGCCTGTCCGCACAAGCTTGTTGATCGTTTCGATCATATGCACAGGGATACGGATCGTGCGGGCCTGATCGGCGATAGAGCGCGTGATCGCCTGACGGATCCACCATGTGGCATAGGTCGAGAACTTATATCCACGGCGATATTCGAACTTGTCGACCGCTTTCATGAGGCCGATGTTACCTTCCTGAATGAGATCAAGGAATTGCAGGCCACGGTTGGTATATTTTTTGGCAATCGAAATAACGAGGCGCAGGTTGGCTTCGACCATTTCTTTCTTCGCCTGACGGGCCTCTTTTTCGCCCTTCTGGACCTGACCGACGATGCGACGGAACTCAGAGATATCAAGGCCGACATACTGACCGACTTGGGCCATTTCAGCGCGCAGCACGTCGACTTTATCAGCGGAGCGCTCGATAAACATCTGCCAGCCACGGCCCGCTTTCTCCGCCATGTCTTCCATCCATGTCGGGTCAAGCTCGCGACCGCGGTATTCATCAACGAATTCCTTACGGTTGATGCGGGCCTGATCCGCCAGTTTGACCATGTTGGAGTCAATCTGCATGATCCGGCGGTTGATACCGTAGAGCTGGTCAATCAGCGCTTCGATACGGTTGTTGTGCAGGTGAAGCTCGTTCACGAGGAGCACGATTTCGGAGCGCAGTTTTTGGTATTTCTTCTCTGCTTTGTCCGAGAAGCTGCTGTCTTCGTTGAGCGTAGCGGAGATACGGCTGTCCTGCATCTCCGAGAGCTTTGTGTAGGCATCGGCGATCTGGTCGAGGGTTTCGAGCACGCGGGGCTTTAGCGCAGCTTCCATCGCGGCGAGCGACATGTTCGCCTGTTCGTCGTCATCCTCGTCTTCATCATCTTCTTTGATGAGCGGGTTGCCGTCGGCATCGAGCTCAGGGCTGGCGTCATCGCGGCCAGGAGCAGATGTGACATTGGCGGCGGCCGCGCCCGGGGCAACCGGACCTGCACCAACCTCGCCTTCTTCGCCAAGCTGATTGCCGAAGGTTGTTTCAAGGTCGATCACGTCGCGCAGGAGAATATCTTCCGAGAGAAGTTCGTCGCGCCAGATCGTGATCGCCTGGAAGGTCAGCGGGCTTTCGCAAAGCCCGAGGATCATTGTATTGCGGCCCGCTTCGATACGCTTGGCGATGGCGATTTCGCCTTCGCGCGAGAGCAGTTCGACAGAGCCCATTTCGCGCAGGTACATGCGCACAGGATCATCGGTACGGTCGAGCTTTTCGGACGTGCCCGAGCCAAGCGTCAGCTCGCCCTTCTGGCCCATAGTGACCAGATCGCCCTGCTTTTGCTCTTCTTCTTCGGCTTCTTCATCTTCGATGATGTTGATGCCCATTTCAGACAGCATCGACATCACGTCTTCGATTTGTTCGGAGCTGACCTGTTCGGGCGGCAAGACTTGGTTGAGCTGATCGTAAGTGATGTAGCCCTTCTCGCGCGCCTCGGCGATCATCTTTTTGACCGCCGCTTGGCTCATATCAAGGGAGCCGTCGCTGTCGTCTGCGTCGGGCTTGCGCTCATCGTTGTCTTTTGCAGCCATGGTTTGCTCCTTCGGAACTGGATCGCGGGTGATTCGCTTTTAACCGAATCATCGGCTTTACGAAGTGATTCGCAACCCGTTTACCCTGTTTTGGTTAGCGCTTCCTCACGAAAACGCATTAATCTGACGAATCAGTGTGGCCAATCTGCGCCATGAGCGCCGCAAAGGCCTCGCGTTCGGACTTACTGATTCGAGCGCCGTTCTTGCCGAGGTCGTATTCGGTGTTGTCTTCCTGTGTGCCACTTTGCGCGCGCCCTACAGCTGCGGCGGCCTGAGACAGCCGCCACGTCACGGCTTCGTCAGCCAGATGGGCTAGGTCTTCCTCTGCTTCGGCGATTTCGGCTTTGAGCCCCCGGTGGGCCTCAAGTTTGGCGAGTTCCTCGGCCAATGTCATGCGCACGAGGTCTTCATCCGCCGCCTCTTTGAGCGCGGGGACTATGCGCAGATGGGGGGCGGCGAGCAAATTTTCAAGCGTCTCATAGCCCAAACGTTCGGCGGCCTCTTCATAGGCGGCGTCATAGGCTGTCGATCTGAGGCTCAAGACCACATGGCGCAAAGCCGAAAGCTCTGGCGTGTGGCAATCCATCCGCTCCAATGCGTAATCAAATTCGCGTGCAAGCAACGGATGCCGCAAGAGCATAGCCAGAATGACAGTGATGCGCATGCGCTCTTGGGAGGCCTCGTTGCCTGCAGCGAGGTAGCTGTTTTTTGTTTCCGTCAGGACAGGCGGCTGCGGCGGCTGCCATGCGCCTTTGCCACGGGTCTTTTGATAGCCGCCCTGCCGCTGCCCGCCGCCCGAAGGCGCCCACGCCTCACGTTTGGGGCGAAAGAGATCATAGCGCATCTCTTTGATCGCCTCGCCGTAGTGGCTGCGGATCGAGGGATCGCGGATCAGCTTGATTTTCTCACGCAATGCCTTGTCGAGGGCAGCCTTGCGCTCGGGGCTGTCATACACGCGACCTTCGGTTTCGCGGCTCCACAGGAGGTTGACCATGGGCATGGCCTCCTCAACGAGCTTGCGCACGGCCCCTGCCCCCTCGGCGCGGATCATATCGTCCGGGTCTTTGCCCTCGGGCATCAGCGCAAAGCGCAGAGATTTGCCAGCTTCAAGCAATGGCAGAGCGATATCAATCACGCGGTGCGCGGCACGAAGGCCAGCGGTATCGCCATCGAGCGCGATCACTGGCTCATCGGAGACGCGCCAGAGCATCTGGAGCTGATGCTCTGTAACGGCTGTGCCAAGCGGCGCGACAGAGCCTTCAAACCCCGCCTCTGAGAGCGCGATCACATCCATATAGCCCTCGGCCACAATCAGAGGTGCTCCTTTTCCAGCGGCCTCTCGCGCGGGCGCGTGATTGTAAAGCGTGCGGGATTTGTCAAAGAGCGGTGTCTCGGGCGAGTTGAGATATTTGGCGTTGTCGGCTGGGTCCATCGCGCGGCCACCAAAGGCGATACAGCGTTTGCGGATGTCGCGGATCGGGAACATGATCCGGTTGCGGAACGTATCATAGGGTTTGCCGCCCTTGGCGCTCGGCTTGGCAAGGCCCGCCTCAATGATCAGATCGGGCGTAACGCCTTTGCTTGTGAGGTGATCCCAGAGATTTTGCCAGCCGTCGGGGGCAAAGCCGACTTCAAAGCGCTCTTGTGTGCTCTCTTTGAGGCCGCGCTTATCCAGATAATCACGCGCCGGCGCACCGGTCCCTGTCTTGAGCTGGAGGCGGTAAAATTGCACAGCCTGCTCCATCACTTTGGCGAGCTCTGTGTGCTTGTCAGCCTTTTCCTGAGCGCGCGGATCGCGTTCGGGGATCGGCAGACCTGCCTCACGAGCCAGTATCTCTACGGCCTCCATGAAGCCGACATTTTCAGTGTCCTTTATAAAGGAAATCGCATCCCCTTTGGCGTGACAGCCAAAGCAATAGTAGTAGCCCTTGCGGTCATCGACATGGAAGGAGGCGGATTTTTCGTGATGAAAGGGGCATGGCGCCCACATGTCGCCCTTGCCTTGGTTTGACTTGCGCTGATCCCACATGACTTTGCGGCCCACGACCTGCGAGAGCGAGGTGCGGGTGCGAAGCTCATCAAGAAAACCGGGTGGCAGCGACATCTGGCTAATATGGGGCCTGAGCGCGCGGGCGGCAAGCGCTCAAACGTAACTTACTCAGGCTCAAAGGCCGCGCATTGCTCAATGAAGACTGCGGGCACATCATTGGCCTTCAAGTCTTTACGCGGCAAAGTGTAAATATAGCCGACCAGCAGGGGGATTGCGCCCTGGAGCGCCTCTTCTGTGCTGGCCCTGATGTCTTCTTTGGCCTTGGTCTCGTTGGTTCGCTTGAGGCGTAGTGCAACGGCCTTCGTCACAATCTCGCCTTGGGCTTCACAGCGCGCTTTGCGCTCTTTGGCTGTTTCGGCCTGAGCCGTTGTCGCTGCGGTCATCAGCATGAAGGCGACTGTGGTTGTGAGCAGGTGTTTCATGGCGTCTCTCTTCTCAGTTTCAGCCAAGCCTAGCGGAGCAGGACGGGAGAGTCAGCGAAGAATTCCGCAGACAGTCACGCAACCGGCACAAGCGCGCCGATCAGGGCCGGTATTCACCGCGCGCCATATGCCAATGCAACATAATCGGCGGGGCAAAGAGCAGGAGCCAGCCAAACGTCAGGTAGACATAGATCAGCGCGGGCCACCAAAGCACAGCAAAGACAAGGCCAACGGCGCCTGCCATACGGATCGCCTGTTTTTGCGGGAAAAACCGCAAGAGGCCGAGCTGAAGAAGCTTGCCACCATCCAGCGGCTGTACAGGAATGAGATTGAAGACAAAGAGCGCAAGATTCAGCCGTGCAAAGAGCATGAGATAGCTGCCGATCGCATCTAAGCCCATCGCATGGCTTGAAAAAATCCACCACGACAAAAGCGAGGCCAGTGCCCAGAGCGCAAGGTTGACCAGAGGTCCCATGGCGACAATCAGCTCTTGCTGGTGGCGCGAGGCAGAGCGCGCATGTTCACAAAAGCCGCCACCGCCATGAAGCACGATCCGCGTTACAGGCAAGCCTTGGATGAGGCACCCCCAAGCGTGGCCAAGCTCGTGCAGATAGATCGACGTGAGAAGCATCGCGACAAGGATACCAACCCAGAGGATATTGCTCAGCCCCGCAAGGAAGAGCAGCAGACCTGCCAATATGACAAGCGACTGGCTGACATCGACGCGCACGCCGAATAGACCTTTCACAGAAAACAGCGTTGGACCCGTTTGAAACATGGCGCATGTTTGCGCCGAAGTCTTGGCAGCGGCAAGTGCAAAAGGCGCTGGTTTTGGATTTGTGAGCGGCTAAACTGAAGCCATGACAGAGCATATTGTGATATTGACGGGCGCAGGTATCTCGGCCGAAAGCGGGCTTGGAACCTTCCGGGACGAGGGTGGGCTGTGGGCGCAGCACAGGATCGAAGATGTGGCGACTCCCGAAGGGTTCATGCGTGATCCGGAGCTTGTACAGAGATTTTACAACATGCGCCGCGCGGAAGCCGTCAAAGCCGTGCCCAATGCAGCGCATCGCGCCTTGGCTGCCCTTGAGGCGGTACACGATGTGCTTATCGTCACACAGAATGTCGACGGGCTTCACGAGGCCGCGGGATCAAAAAACGTACTTCACATGCACGGAAGCCTTGCGCGCGCTATGTGTTCCAACTGCCAAGCGCGGTGGGATGCGCCTTTGGTTATGAGTGTGTCTGATGCGTGCCCGAGCTGCGGCGCAGAGGCCACGCGGCCTGACATCGTCTGGTTTGGCGAAATTCCTTATGGGATGGAAAGAATCGACACGGCCTTCGGCCAAGCCACGCTTTTTGCCTCGATCGGCACCAGTGGCAATGTCTACCCTGCAGCAGGCTTTGTTGCCGAGGCGCGCCGCCTTGGTGTGCCCACGGTCGAGCTCAACCTTGAGCCATCTGCGGGGTATTGGATGTTTGACGAGGTGCGGATCGGCCCTGCGAGCGAGACTGTTCCCGAGTGGGTTGCCGACTTCTGCTGACCCTTCAGCTCTTTCGTTCCAGAAATATCCCCCCCGAGGGGGGGGCATGTCATAAGCCCTAAGGCTTATGACATGGGGGCAGAGCCCCC
>NZ_JAQWYD010000109.1:0-19272 GCF_029254145.1 Lentibacter sp. | reverse complement strand
GTGTTTGGACATGGTGCAGATCATGTAGAGGCCTGCGGCTTTGGCAGATGTCGGGATTGTTTCGGGTGAGGGACGCTTCCATTTGGCGATATCGAGCTTTGCGCCTTTGAACTTGGCGTCGCCGTAGTAGCTTCCCCATTCCCATGCAACCACGGCCATACGCACGGCATTGCGCGCGGCTGAGACGCCCATGTCTTCGCCTGCGCCACGCCATGCGACAACGCGCACGTAAGCGTCTGTCAGGCCGTTGGCATCGAGCACAGCGCGTTTGGCGGCTTCGATTTCGTCGATGGTATAAGGGATCTTCATATCCATCAGCTCGCCTGATTTGTGCAGGCGTTCAGAATGTTTGCGGGACAGAAAGACTTTGCCGTTGTAGCAGCGCTCGCCTTCAAAGACAGAGCTGGCATAGTGCAAAGCATGGGTCAGGATATGGACATTGGCGTCGCGCCATTCGACGAGTTTGCCATCCATCCAGATTTTGCCGTCACGATCATCATAGCCTGACATTTTGGTCTCCTCCGCGCGTCAGTTTAAGAATGTTGCGTCAAAAACGTCCGAAGCGGACATAAAGTTGCGCAAAAACTGAGAATCGCTACCATTCGTACCTTGGAATGTCAACAAAGCTGACTTAAAATTGGAAGGACAAGAGAAAGAGAGTGATCATGAGTGAACCTATTCGCGGCGAAGGCTTGTTGTTTCTGACGGATGAGCAATTGCAGCAAGGCATTGAAGGTATGTTTTTTGCTTATCGCGGGTTTACGGCGGATCCTGATCGTATTCTCGAAGAGCTCAACCGCGACCGTGATCAGAACTACGGCCGCGCCCACCATAGGGCTGTGCATTTTGTGGCGCGCGCACCGGGCACAACTGTGAAAAATCTGCTAGAAATACTTGGAGTCACGAAACAGTCACTTAACCGTGTCTTGCGTACTTTGATGGAGGATGGCCTTGTGGTGAGCAAAGTCGGGGGGAGCGATCGCCGCGAACGCCACCTTTTCTTGACGGAGGCTGGAGCGGACCTTGAACGTCAGCTATCTGATGTACAGCGCGCGCGGATGCGAGATGCGTATCGTGCCGCAGGGCCAGAGGCTGTGCGCGGGTTTCGCCAGGTCTTGGAGGCGATGATGGATAAAGAGTTGCACAAGAAGTACGGTGCATTGAGGGACAAGAGTGAATGAATGACGTCGACGCGCACCTTCTGATTGTGGATGATGACGAGCGGATCAGGATGCTTTTACAGAAGTTTCTGATGCGCGCCGGGTTTCTTGTTTCGGGGGCGCGGGACGCGGCACACGCACGACGCCTTTTGGCGGGGCTCGATTTTGATCTGATTGTGATGGATGTGATGATGCCCGGAGAAACCGGTATCGACCTGACGCGGTCTGTGCGGGAGACATCTCAGGTTCCGATTTTGCTGCTGACAGCGCGAGGCGAGACGGAAGACCGTATTGTCGGGCTTGAGGCGGGCGCGGATGATTACCTTGCCAAGCCGTTTGAGCCCAAAGAGCTTTTGCTCAGGATCAACGCAATTTTGCGGCGGGTGCCTGAAGTGGTGGCAGAGCAAATCCGCCCCAAAGTCTTGGGGCTGGGCGCGTTTAGCTATGATATCGAGCGTGGCGAGCTTTGGCAGGGGGAAGACCCCATTCGACTGACGGCCACCGAGAACCAGCTGATGAAAATTTTTTCCGCAGCTGTGGGTGAGGCGATCAGCCGTGTGACACTTGTCGAAGAGCTTGGCCGCGACCGTGGGCAGGCGCAGGAGCGGGCAATTGATGTGCAGATCACGCGACTGCGGCGCAAGATTGAACGTGACCCCAAGCAGCCGCGGTATTTGCAGACGGTTCGCGGGGCGGGGTATATGCTCGCGCCGGACTGAGGATATCTGGTGAAAGAGGAAGCCGCGACTCTTTAGGTAAAGAGATTTGCGTAGGTGTCGCGCAGAGCCTTCTTCTGGACCTTGCCCATGGTGTTGCGTGGTAGCTCGGGGAGCAGCAAGACGTGTTTGGGCTGTTTGAACTTTGCAAGCTTTTGAGCGGCGACGGCTTGGACAGCCTCGGCTGATAGCGCGGGGTTTGAAGGGACAACGACGGCAACGACGGCTTCGCCGAAGTCGGGATGCGGCACGCCGATCACAGCGCTTTCAAGGACGCCATCGATCTCATCGATCAGGCTCTCGAGCTCTTTTGGATAAACATTGAAGCCACCTGTGATGATGAGGTCTTTCCCTCGCCCGACGATACTAACGTAGCCATCGGCATCGATTTGACCGAGGTCCCCTGTAATAAACCAACCATCGGCGCGCAGCTCTTCTGCTGTTTTTTCAGGCATCTGCCAATAGCCTTTGAAGACATTGGCTCCGCGCACTTCGATCGTTCCGATTTCACCTTGTTCGACTTCGCTTTCGGCGTCCATAATCCGAAGCTCCACACCGGGAAGAGGCATACCGACTGTTCCAGCACGGCGCTCGCCGTCATACGGGTTTGAGGTATTCATATTGGTTTCAGTCATGCCGTAGCGCTCAAGTATTCTGTGGCCTGTGCGGGCCTGCCATTGCTCGTGGGTGTCAACCAGCATGGGGGCAGACCCAGAGATGAAGAGGCGCATATTGGCGCAGAGCTCGGGCGTGAGCCGTGAGTCTTGCAAAAGGCGGGTGTAAAATGTGGGCACGCCCATGAGACACGTCGACGTGGGAAGGGCGGCTATGATCTGTTCGGCCGAGAAGCCCTTCATGAAGTTTAAAGTCGCGCCAGAGATCAGAGCGATGTTTGTGGCGACAAAGAGTCCATGGGTGTGAAAAATCGGCAGAGCATGGATAAGCACATCATTTTCGGTAAAGCGCCAATGATCTTTCAGGGCCGCCGAGTTTGAATAGAGGTTGTCGTGACTTAGCATCGCGCCTTTAGAGCGGCCCGTCGTCCCCGAGGTGTAAAGGATTGCCGCGAGGTCGTCGGCGCTGCGGGGGACAGGTGTTATGATCATGTCTGTCAGCGCGGCAGTGAGTGTGCTAAGGCCGCTTTTGTCGAGCGTGAAGAGGCGCGCAGTGTTTGCGAGTGGAGTGATTTCGCTTTCGCGGTCAGGATCACAGACAACGATGCTGGGCGCAGCGTCATCAAGGAAATAGGCAAGCTCGCTCGCGGTATAGGCGGTGTTGAGCGGCAGGAAGATGCCGCCCGCGGCAACTGTTGCGAGATAAAGCTCGATGGCGGTGAGAGATTTGTCGACCTGCACGGCAACGCGATCGCCCGGGTTGAGGCCTGCCTCTGTGAGGACAGCCGCGAGGCGTAGGGCATTGCGCAGAGTTGTCCCATAGCTTTGTGACGGCGCATCTGGCTGCTTGGCGAAGGCCTTGTCAGGATGGGCTTCGGCGTGAGCCGTTAGGCGGGAAAAAAGATAGTTATCTGGCATTGGACCTCTCGAACTTGCGCATCAATCCTGCGTGTGCATTAGCGCGAGTGCAAGAGAGGAATTGACCTTGGATCATGCGCACGCAATGGTCACGCCAAAAGGAACGCCAAATGCACCCGCTCAAAGGCATCGCTCTCAAGATTTGCTCTGTCATCACCTTCATCACGATGGCTTCGCTTATTAAGGCAACGGCACAGCATGTGCCTGCGGGGCAGGCTGTTTTCTTTCGCTCAGTTTTTGCGTTGCCTGTGATCCTTGCCTGGCTGGCGGTGCGGGGTGATCTGCGCACAGGGCTGAAGGCGGCTTCGCCTATGGGACATTTCTGGCGCGGGTTTGTCGGCACAGCGGCGATGGGACTTGGCTTTGCGGGCCTCGGCCTGTTGCCGCTGCCTGAGGTTACGGCAATCGGATATGCGGCGCCTTTGATGACGGTTATTTTGGCGGCGATGTTTCTGGGTGAGCAAGTCCGCTTGTTTCGGCTTGGAGCTGTAGCGCTTGGGATGGTTGGTGTCCTGATCGTTCTGGGGCCGAGGCTCAGCGCGTTTTCTGGTGACACTGTTGAAAAGACTGCGGCGCTCGGAGCGATGCTTGTTCTCACTGGGGCGCTCTGTGCTGCGCTGGCGCAGATCTATATTCGCAAGCTTGTACAGAGCGAGCAGACCTCGGCGATTGTGTTTTACTTCTCGGTGACTTCGGCAAGCCTTTCGCTTTTGACGTTGCCGTTTGGCTGGGTCCTGCCAACGGGGCAAGAGGCGGCCTTTTTGATCTTGGCAGGCTTGCTTGGCGGAATGGGTCAGATATTTTTGACGTCGGCCTACCGTTTTGCGCCTGCGTCTGTCGTCGCGCCGTTTGACTATGCCTCGATGCTGTTTGCGATCTTGATCGGGATGTTCTTTTTCAATGAAATCCCAGATCTGCGCACTATTGGCGGCGCTGCTCTTGTCATTCTGGCCGGAGTGATCATCATCTGGCGCGAACACCAGCTTGGTCTGGAGCGTGGCCGTGCGCGGCGCGGAATGACACCACAAGGTTAGGAGAACGAGATGCCAACAGTTGGAGAAGCGCTTGTTGAGCGGCTTAAAGCACATGGGGTCAGCCATGTGTTTGGTATTCCGGGCGTGCATACTGTCGAGCTATATCGTGGGCTCGCGCGTTCGGGGATTGCCCATATCACGCCGCGTCACGAGCAGGGCGCTGGCTTTATGGCGGATGGCTATGCGCGGGCCTCTGGCAAGCCCGGAGTGGCCTTTGTCATCACGGGCCCGGGGCTGACCAATACGCTCACGCCGATGGCGCAAGCGCGGGCGGATTCTGTGCCGATACTTGTCGTGTCAGGGGTGAACAAGACCCATACCCTTGGTAAGGGGCTTGGCTGCCTGCATGAGTTGCCAGATCAGCTGGCTTTGTCAAAAACAGTCTCTATTAAAGCTGAAAAAATCGAAAATGCCGCTGCGCTGATGCCCGCGATTGATGCGGCATTTGAGGGTATGTCTGCCGCGCGGGGCGGGCCGTATCATATCGAGATTCCGATTGATGTGGCCAAACATGACCATGAAAAAGTGGGCAAAGCACCCGCGCAGCCAGCGCCGTTGGCGGCGGATGCGGATCAGATTGAAGCGCTGGCGGCAGCGCTTATGGCGGCGGAGCGCGTTGTGATTCTTGCGGGTGGTGGCGCGAAGCGGGCTGATGCGGCGCTGGGGCAGCTGGCTGAAAAGCTTGATGCGCCCGTCGTGCTAACGGTGAATGCGCGCGGGATGATGCATAAGCACCCGCTCTGTATTCCGGCGAGCCCGAGCTTACATGCTGTGCGAGCAGCGATTGCCGATGCAGATATGGTCTTGGCGGTAGGGACTGAGTTTGGCCCGACGGATTATGACATGTATGCGATTGGCGATATGCCTGCAATGAAGCGGCTGGCGCGGATTGATATTTGCGCAGATCAGCTGGCGCGGCATGAGGCCGAAATGTGTCTTCACGCTGACGCTGGCGTAGCGCTGGAAGCGCTTCTCGCGGAGGTGAGTGACAAGCCGATTGCCGACGGCGCGGCGCGGGCCGAGACTGCACGGGGGGGAGCTTGGGCTGAACTCAGCGATGATTATCGGCTGATGTGTAGCTTGCTTAATGTGGTGCGCGACGCGCGGCCTGGCGCTCTGATTGTCGGCGATAGCACGCAGCCGATCTATGCGGGTAACCTTTATTATGATCACGATATGGCAGGTGGCTGGTTCAATGCGGCCACCGGCTTTGGCGCTCTGGGCTATGCGATCCCTGCGGGAATTGGGGCGCAGTTTGCGCAGCCAGATCGGCCTGTTGTTGTGATAGCGGGGGACGGTGGCGCACAGTTTACGCTACCTGAGCTCATGACCGCTGCGCAGGAGAAGCTGCCGATCACGTTTATTATCTGGAACAACGGTGGCTACGGCGAGATCGAGCTGACGATGGAAAACGCAGGCATCGATGTTGTTGGCTGTGATCCGAAGCCGCCTTTGTTTGAGCATGTCGCGGCCAGCTGCGGGATGCCCTATGCGCGTGTTGCAGCGGAGCCTGCTGCACTGGCCGAAGCGATGCAGCCGAAAGCGGGGCAGAGCGGGCCTGTTATGATTGAAATTGATGCCCCGTTTATTGCGAGCTGAGGAGGCAGATTTGGCCATTATAGAGACAGTTCCTGCGAGAGCGACGCCTGATTCTGGCGTCTGGTGTGACCTTCATCAGGAGCGCCCGCGCGGACTATTGCCTGAGGCTGAGCGTAAACGTGTCGCGGCCTATCTCGAGACCGCGACTGATTGGGGCGGGATTATTCTGATCGTCGGAGATGTCAGCCATTGGGTGCAGGTTTCTGCGGGTGAGATTGTGAGCTTTCAGTCTTTTCTTACAGGGCGGTTGGCGCAGGCTTTGGGCGCTGCGGGCGCGCCAGAAGGCGCGTCTGTGGATGCTGCAATGAGCCAGCCCGAACGGCTCGCGGGGCTATTACGCAGTGCCGAAGTGTCAGGCGAAAGCGGCGCGGCGCTGGGCGCTTTGATTGGTGCGGAGCTTGCGGCTACACGAGCATTCTGGCTCGGTGCAGATCTGCGCCTCATGGGCGCGGGAGCCTTGGCTGACGGCTATGAAGCAGCGTTGCGCGCGCAGGCGGCTTGGGTGACGCGAGTCTAGAAACGGATCTCGAATTTTGCGCCACTGGTGCTCGGAAGAAGTGTGATTTCTGCGCCGTTGGCTTCAAGCATCGCGCGGGTGATGGCGAGGCCCATGCCTGTACCACCACCAGAGCGCCGTGTTGTGAAGAAGGGATTAAAGATGCGCGCGCGGTCACCTTCCGCTACGCCTTTGCCATTGTCGGCAACAGTGAGAACCGCGTCTTTTGACGACAGCTGTAGCTCTGTCGCACTATGGCGGGCGGCGTTTTGTGTGAGTTGTTCTAGCACGGCAGTAAGGCCTGTTGCGTCAAGCGGGAGCGGAGCATTTTCGCCTACAGTCAGAGTGAGGGTGCTGGGCAAAGCGCTGACAACATCAGACAGAAGCGTCGGCCTGCGCCCATAGGGAACTCGCGCTGCGGCGAGGGCGCGTAGGCTGTCGAGCAAGCTCTGCATCCGTGTTGAAGAGGTGCGAATAGACGCGAGGAGCTGCGCGCGGTCTTCAGGGTCATCAACGCCTGCTTCCAGTAGCTCGGCGGCCGCGCTGATGCTTGCCAAAGGAGACTTGAGTTCATGTGTCACATGATCGGAGTAGGCGCGGATACCTGCCTCGCGATTTTGTAGCGCTTTGGCCATATCATCGACGGAAGCGGCGAGCGCTGTAAACTCGGGCGTGCCAAAGTGGGGCGGTAGGGGCGCATCTGTTTGGCCCGCCTCGACGGCCTTTGCATAGGCTGTGAGGGCATAGACAGGACGCAGGACCAGCCGCCAGAGCAGATAGGCGAGAATAGCTGTCGAGAGGTAGACCATCCAGCCGATGAGCCATGTGGTTTCGCCCCAGCCGAGGATATTGCCGGCGAGCTTGAAGTAACCGATGCCTATGAGCGGCAGGCAGAGGACAGCGGCCAGCGTGCCGCCAATGACAAGCGCGAGCGGTGGGCGCCACTTCTTTATGATTTGCCGCCTCACGCCCCCAGACATGGGCCCATCCTGACGCCGACGCCATGCACCGTTTCGATGGCATCGCTTGCGCCGTGCTCGGCGAGCTTTGAGCGCAGATTGCGCAGGTGGCTGTCGACCGTGCGGTCAGAGACATGGATGGTGGGGCCATAGACAGCATCTGATATTTGCACACGTGAATAGACATTGTCGGGACGCGTCATGAGAAACGAAAGAAGAGCCATCTCACGCTGTGTTAGGGAAATATCTTGCGCTTGAAAACGGCAGAGATGCTTGGCGGCATCGACTTGAAGCGCGCCACGTGTGAGCGGGCCATGTGCGTTGCTGTTGCCTTGGCTCCGCTTGAGTACGGCACGCAGGCGGGCGGTCAGCTCGCGGGGAGAGAAGGGCTTTGTGACGTAGTCATCTCCGCCAATCTCGAGACCGATGATCTTGTCGATTTCGTCATCGCGGGCTGTGAGGAAAAGCACGGGTGTTTCCTTTTCCGCGCGCAGGCGTCGGCAGAGCTCTATCCCGTCCATTGCAGGGAGGCCTATGTCGAGGATGATGAGGTCGTCCTGACCATTTAGGGCTTTTGCGAGGCCTTCCGCTCCGTCGCCTGCCTCGCGCACCACATGGCCCGCTTGCTTAAGGGTGATGCGCAAGACATCACGGATCTGCGGGTCATCGTCGATGATCAATATGTTGGCCATACCGCGGCCTCCTCGAACTTTGAAGGTGAGGCTAGGCTAGCTTGCAAGCGGCTATCCCGAAAGCCCCATTCGCGCCAATCGGTGATTTGAATATCTTTGACCCCGCGGCCATAGCAGAGCCTTTGGCCTTGGGCAGCTTCATAGGCGCGGATGGCTGGCTCGGCGTGTTTGCCCAGAAAGCAGACATATTGCGGATCAAGCACCACGTCTTTGCCAAGATTATGTTTTGCGATTGTGGCGGAGAAGCTGACGAATGAGGCGAGATAAAGCGCCGCCAGACCAAGGAGCGCGGCGCGGCCAAGGAGCCAGCTGGCGGGCCTTTTTTGGATGGTTTGATAGATCACCAGCGCGAGGCCGAGGGCAACAACGACCATCCAGATCGCGGCGGCCATGCGCAGATGTGTGAGGCCGTATTGGGCCACGTAGAGCTCAAGGCGCAAAAGCGAGGAGAGGACGAGAAAGACGTTCTGCGCGACCCATGCAAGGAGGGCGATGCGCAGGACTTGGCTGCCTTCTGTGAACGGGCGGGCAAGCAGCGCAAAGACGCCAGCGAGGAGCGCCGTGGCAAGAAGCGGATATGCGCCGCGGTGGGCATAGGCGGCATATGTCATCCCCTCAGGGAGCGCGACACCACCCCAGAGATAGGCGACATCCGTAAGGGTCTGGAGCGCGAAGAGTGCATTGAAGAGGATGAGCGAGCGGCAAACAGAGCCAGCGTTGAGCGTGGCCGGAGCGGCTGGCAGGCGGGGGCCTGTGAAGCCGAGCTTGAGGCGCCTTTGCATGCTTGCCGCGGCGAGGAAGGGGAGCAATACAATAGCGAGGCCACACCAGAAAAGCATACGTTTGATAGCGTTGGGACTCAGCCAGTGGGAGGGAGATATGCTGGCGAGCCAGCTCTCCATCATCGGGTTGGCTGAGAGGAGAAGCGAGGCGAAGACGAGGCCGAAGCCGAGTGGCAGGAGCCAGACTTGAACTATTGAGGTGAGAGAGGTTTCTGGGCGATGAGCCGTGGAGAAACGCGCAGCGGCAGAAAGCTCTGAACCTATTGCGGCGGGTGCGCTGAGCACAAATCTTAGGCCCGTGGAGAGCCATCGTGTGATCCCTTGCCAACCTCCGAGGACGATCCAGCTTGTGCCCAGCACGAGGCCGAAGCCGAAGAAGGTAAGCGAAAGCGCTTGCGATTGCTCGACCAGTGGCATGGCAAGAAGCGCATAGACCACGAGGCCGCCCCCGCCGCTGCGGCTATTGCGGAGCCAGAGGACCAGCAGGATGAGCAACCCGAAGAGCGCGAGGGAGAGGCCTGCATCGGCCTGCCATGTGAGGGCATCTCCCGCGACGACAAGGGCGAGAAGCGCTATCAGGCGCGGGAAGAAAGGCTGCTCTTTTGTGCCTGTTTTGGGTGTGGTTTCGCGGGGCGGCTCTGACATCCACCAGCCGTCCATCTGGACGGAATTGGGCACGCCTCTGACCAAAAATGTTTTCATGTCACTGTCCTCGGTTTGTTTGATTGGTTCCTTAATGGCGTGCGCATGTGCAGGGGTTTCGGCGCGTTTGAGCAGTTTTTGCGCAGATCGGGGAGCCACGTCAGCGCTTGCCTTTGGGGCACACGCGTGAGACGTTTTGGCCAAGGCCAAAGAGGGCGAAATGATGAACGTAAAAGAGCAAGACAAGCTGGCGCAGCTGCCCCAGACAACCGAGCCGCGCAATGCGGGGCTGCCACTTGATCTGGACTGGGTGGCGCGGGTACAGGCCAATACATCGGCGATCGAGCGTCGTGCGGCTACCCTTGGAACGCGGCGCTCTGTGAAGAAAGCCCATCAGGCGGCGTGGCTCTTGAAGGCTGTGAGTTGCATTGACCTTACAACGCTTGCGGGCGACGACACGGCCGGGCGGGTGAAGCGGCTCTGTGCGAAGGCGCGCCAGCCTGTTCGGGGCGATATTATGGACGCGCTCGGCATGGGGCCGATCACCGTTGGCGCGGTTTGTGTTTACCACGATATGATCGCCCCTGCGGCGGAAGCGCTTGCGGGCTCAGGTATCCCGATTGCCGCTGTGAGCACGGGCTTTCCTGCGGGGCTGTCGCGCTTTCATCTGCGTGTGAAAGAGATTGAAGAGAGCGTGAAGGCAGGCGCGAGCGAGATAGATATTGTGATCTCGCGGCGGCATGTTTTGACGCAAAACTGGCAAGCGCTCTATGACGAGATGCGCGCCTTTCGTGCGGCCTGTGGGGATGCGCATGTGAAGGCCATTCTGGCGACGGGCGAGCTTGGATCCCTGCGCAATGTGGCGCGCGCAAGCCTCGTTTGCATGATGGCGGGGGCTGACTTTATCAAGACCTCGACGGGCAAGGAGAGCGTGAACGCGACCCTGCCTGTGAGCCTTGTGATGATCCGTGCGATACGGGACTATGAGGCGGCTACGGGCTTTCGGATTGGCTATAAGCCTGCAGGCGGGATCAGCAAGGCGAAGGATAGTTTGGTCTATCTTTCGATGATGAAAGAGGAGCTAGGCGACCGCTGGCTTCAGCCCGATCTTTTCCGCTTTGGTGCATCAAGTCTCTTGGGTGATATCGAGCGACAGTTGGAACATTATGTGACGGGGGCCTATTCGGCGTCATACCGTCATGCGGCGGGGTAAAGCTATGACAGTTAAAGAGATTTTCGAGAGCATGGAGTACGGTGAAGCGCCTGAGAGTGCGGCTGAGGCGTTTGCATGGATCACCGACAATGGTGCGCGGTTTGGACACTTCATTGACGGCGCATTTACCGAAGCGGGCGAGGGCTTTTTGAGCCACAACCCTGCCAACGGAGAGACACTGGCGACGCTTACTCAGGGTAGTGCTGCCGACGTTGATTTGGCCGTTCAAGCGGCGCGCAAAGCCCAGCCCAAATGGGAGAAACTCGGGGGCCACGGGCGGGCGCGGGTGCTCTATGCGATTGCCCGTTTGGTGCAAAAACACAGCCGCCTTTTTGCGGTGCTTGAGACACTGGACAACGGCAAGCCGATCCGTGAAAGCCGTGACATCGACATCCCTCTTGTGCAGCGGCATTTTTACTATCACGCGGGCATGGCGCAGCTGATGGAAAGCGAGCTGCCTGACGCCGAGGCGCTGGGTGTTTGCGGACAGATTATCCCGTGGAATTTCCCGCTGCTGATGCTGGCGTGGAAGGTCGCGCCTGCGATTGCTATGGGCAATACTGTGGTCTTGAAGCCTGCGGAATATACTTCGCTGACCGCACTTCTCTTCGCCGATATTTGTCGTCAGGCGGGTGTTCCCAAGGGCGTTGTCAACATTGTTACAGGCGATGGCGCTGTCGGTGAGTTGATCGTAAAGCACCATGATATCAATAAGATCGCCTTTACCGGCTCAACCGAGGTGGGCCGCAAGATACGGCAAGCGACGGCAGGAAGCGGCAAGGCGCTGACGCTCGAGCTGGGCGGTAAATCTCCTTACATCGTGTTTGATGATGCGGACCTTGATTCAGCGGTTGAGGGCCTTGTCGATGCGATCTGGTTTAACCAAGGGCAGGTTTGCTGCGCGGGCTCGCGGCTTCTGGTGCAGGAGGGCATTGCAGAGACGTTTTATGCAAAGCTCAAGGCACGGATGGCAAAGCTGCGCGTTGGCTCACCGATGGACAAATCTATCGACGTTGGGGCGATTGTGGATCCTGTGCAGCTCAAGTCGATCACAGATATGATCGCCGCCAATGATGAAGGAGAGCTTTACGCAGCACCCGTTGAACTGCCCGTGGAGGGGAGCTTCTATCCGCCGACGCTGATCACGGGGCTTTCACTGAGCGCGAAGCTGATGCAGGAGGAGATATTCGGGCCTGTTCTGGTGGCCACAACCTTCCGCACGCCAGAGGAGGCGGTGAGCCTCTCCAACAATACGCGATACGGGCTTGCCGCGACGGTTTGGAGCGAGAATGTGAACCTTGCTTTGAGCATCGCGCCAAAGCTTGCAGCGGGGGTTGTCTGGGTTAATGCCACGAACTTGTTTGACGCTGCCGCCGGCTTTGGTGGGGTGCGTGAAAGTGGGTTTGGTCGCGAGGGCGGGTGGGAAGGCTTGCAGGCCTACACGCGCCCCAAAGGCAAGCTGAAAGCGCTGGTGAACACAGCACCAAACGCGGGCAAGGGCGGGCTGGAAAGTGGCACACTCGACCGCACCGAAAAGCTCTATATCGGCGGCAAACAGGCGCGGCCTGACGGGGGCTATAGCCGCGAGATTTTTGCCAAGAACGGTACGCTTGTCTCTCAGGCGCCGATTGCGAGCCGTAAGGATATCAGAAACGCTGTCGAGGCGGCACGAGGTGCTGCAGGATGGGGGAAAACAACTGGGGCTTTGCGCGCGCAGATCCTTTATTTTATGGCTGAAAACCTTGAGGCGCGGGGCGCAGAATTTGCCCGCCGTATCGACGCGATGAAGGGCGGAAAGAGCGGTGCCAAAGAAGTCGAAGCCTCTGTGAAGCGGCTATTTTCTTATGCCGCTTGGGCGGACAAATATGACGGTGCGGTGAAGGGTGTTCCGATCCGTGGCGTGGCTTTGGCCATGCCTGAGCCGCTTGGTGTGATTGGTGCATTTTGTGATGATGCGCATCCGCTTTTGGGGCTTGTCTCTGTGATGGGGCCAGCGCTGGCGATGGGCAATAGAGCCGTGCTTGTGGTGAGTGAAGCCTACCCGCTAGAGGCGCTCGATATGATGCAAATTCTGGAGACATCTGATGTGCCTGCGGGGGTTGTGAATCTGTTGAGCGGGAGCCACGTAGAGCTTGCAAAACCGCTCGCCAGCCACATGGATGTGGACGGAGTCTGGAGCTTTTCCAGCAGTGAGACTTCGGGCGAGATTGAGCGCGAAAGTGCGACGAATTTGAAGCGCACATGGGTCAACAACGGACAGGCACGTGACTGGTTTGGCGCGGCGGGTGAGGGCCGTGCATTCTTGGCGCAGGCGAGTGATGTGAAGACCATTTGGGTGCCTTATGGGGAATGAGATTAAGCGCTTCTGACCCTATCGTTCAGCATGGTTAATGCTCTGCTGAACGGCTGATTCTAGGGGGGTGAAATGCGTGCACATCCCGTGCACAAAGCGTGCACCGCCCAAATGGGAAAGTGTGAACGCGAATTAACTTAATACAGCGTGCTTAGAGCCCCTCGGGCTGCCCGACAACTGTGAAGCTGAGTTGCTCAGGCTTGAGAAACTCGCGCGCAACGCGGTTGATTTGCTCTAGCGTAACGGCGTTCACGCGGTCATTTCGCGTGGCGATATAGTCCGTTCCCATACCTTGCATCTGCATTCCGACAAGGATGTCGGCGATGGGTCCGTTGCCGTCAAAGCGCAGGGGGTAAGAGCCCGTGAGATAGCGCTTGGCGTCTTCGAGTTCTGTCTCTGTGACGCCTTCGCTTTGCATGCGAGCCCACTCGGCCTTGATCACTTCCATGGCCTCACCGATGCGGTTGTTGGCGGATTGTACCGAGCCAAGCCAGACATCGGCGCCGTCTTTATCAACGAGATAGGAGTAGACGCCATATGTGAGGCCGCGCTTTTCGCGGACCTCCTGCATTAGGCGGCTTTCAAACCCGCCGCCGCCGAGCACAACATTTAGCAGGTAAGCGGCGAAGTAATCATGGTGATCAAAGGGCACACCAAGCTGGCCGAACATGGCGACAGACTGTGGCGTTTCAAAAGGAATCACGACGGTTTCGCCGTCAAACACGGGGGAGGCAGCGGGCGGCAGAGGCGCGCCTGTTTCGGGGAGATCGGCGAGCAGAGTGTCGAGCACGGGACCGAGCTCTTCGCGGGAAATGTCGCCAACAACGCTGATATAGATCCTGTCGCGCACCACCGTGGACTGAAAGGCGGCGAGGATATCGTCGCGCGTGAGGGCTGTGACAGAGTCAACCGTGCCGCTTCTGTCTGTGCCGTACGGGTGTGTGCCGTAGACGCGGGCGTCAAAAGCCTGACCCGCGATAGAGCTTGGGTCTTTTTCATCAGAACGGATGCCTGAAATGACTTGGGCGCGGACGCGGTCGATGGCGTCTTGATCAAAGCGGGGGCTGGTGAGCGACTGGCGCAGAAGCTCGAGCGCTTCGTCGCGGTTCTCTGTGAGAAACTTGGCGGAGACTGAAAGCGTGTCGTCGTAGACGGCGTAAGAAAAGGAGGCGGCGAGGCCGTCACGGGCCTTGGCGAAGGCGCGGGCATCAAGCTCGGCTGCGCCTTCTTCAATAAGGCCTGTCATGAGATTGATTGCGCCACGTTTGCCCTCGGCGTCGAGAGAAGCGCCGCCTTGGAAGCGCAGTTCTAGGGCGACAAAGGGGATCGAGTCTTCTTGCACATGCCATACTGTGAGGCCGCCGTCTGTCTTGAATTCGTCGATTGTAACGCCTGCGGTGGCGGGGATCGCGAGCGCGAGGCTGAAGGCTGCGGCGAGGAAAGCTCTCATGAGGCGTCTCCTTTTTCTTTCATCAGATAGCCTGTCACCGAGCGGTCAAGATTGAAGACGGATTTGGCGGCGGCGATAATTTCGTCAGGTGTGATCGAGTCAAGGACTTTTGGCCAGTCTTGCACATCTTGCACGGTGAGGCCGCTTGTCAGCGCGCTGCCGTAGACATTGGCGAGGTTGCCAACATCGTCGCGGGCGTAAATCTGTGAGGCGCGTATCTGCATCTTGATGCGCGCGAGTGCGGCTGTGTCGATGGGTTTGGAAATAAAACTCTCTATGGCCTCATCCATCGCGGCTTCGGCTTCGGGGAGTGTCACGCCATCGGCGGGAACGACGAGGACTGTGAAGTCGGTGTCATCAAGTGATTCGCCGTTGTAGAAGGCCGCTGTGTAAACGGCCTTTTGGCTTTCGAACTGAAGGCGCTCTGTGAGGTAGCTTGTGGTTCCGCCGCCGAGGAGCTCGGCGAGCAGTGTAAGGGCTGCGGCTTCGCGCTGAGCGCCTGCGTCACGTTCCGGGGCGAGGTAGCTGCGGCTTACATAGGGCTGGGCGACGCGGGCATCGCGGAAAATTACACGGCGCTCGGCAGTTTGGGGTGGTTCGGCGGGGCGGGCGCGCTTTGTGAGCTCAGGATTAGGCTCTAACGCACCATAATATTGCTCGGCCAAGGCCTTCACGCCCTCGGGGGTGACATCGCCCGCGACGACCAAAATGGCGTTGTTGGGCGCATAGAAGCGCTTGTAATAGGCCAGTGCGGCGTCAAGATCGAGCGTCACCATCTCATGGCGCCAGCCGATCACGGGGACACCGTAGCGGTGATTGAGGAACTGCGCGGCATTCTTCTGCTCACGAAAGAGCGCGCCAGGGCTGTTCTCGGTGCGCTGGTTGCGCTCCTCAATAATGACTTCGCGTTCTGTGAGAATGTCCTCCTCTGAAAGGCGGACATTGACCATACGGTCGCTCTCAAGGCGCATCATCAGCTCGAGTCGATCCGAGGCCACGCGTTGGAAATAGGCAGTGTAATCATAGCTTGTGAAGGCGTTGTCTGTGCCGCCGTTGCGCGCGACTGTGGCCGAAAGCTCACCGGGGGCGAGTGTGTCTGTGCCTTTGAACAGGAGATGCTCAAGAAAGTGCGCAACACCTGATGTGCCGGGGAATTCGTCTGCGGAGCCAGCGCGATACCAGACCATATGGGTGACGACGGGCGCGCGACTGTCTTCTATGACCACCACGCCCATGCCGTTGTCGAGCGTGAAAGTTGTTACGGCATCGCGGATGTCGGCCTTTGCAGGGGCGGCAAGGGCGAGGCTTGTTGCAAGAGTCAGCAAGAGGGCGCGCATGAAGTCACTCCTAAATAGATACTGGGAAAGATAAGCGCTTTGAGCCGCGCATCAAGCAGGCGGCGCAAAACTGACGCAGATGTGAAAGGCTGTGGTTCACTCGCCGCGTGGTGGGGCAGCGGGAGTTTGCACGCCTGTGCGGCGATATTTATACCACTCGTCATAGGGCTCGAGCGTCTGGCGCTTGTAGGCTTCTGCATAGCGGTCTGTTTTGAACAGGCGGATCTTGGTGAAGCGTGATTTGCGCGTGCGGAAGTCTTTGTCTTCTGCTGCAAGTGTGCTGCGAATATCGGGCGCAACGCCATTGCGCGAGGCGTGCTGAACAAGGGCTGCATCCGAAGCGGGTACACCTGTTGCAGCGCGACTGGCAGGGTTGCCCCCGAGGGCTTCTATGCCTTCGGCAATCGGGTCACGGTCACTCAAGTTTGCTTGACCAGGTGTGGGCGTGGGCAGCGCCGAATAATCGGCGGGTGCCTCAAGCGGGCGGCTTGGCAGAATGCCGAATTCGTCAGGGCCTTCGCCTGGTTTGTCGAGCTGACGCATGGAAATATCGCGCTCTTGGCCGACGGAACAGGCAGACACGCCCAGTGAGGCGATGAGAACAAACATAAGATATGGCGCGCGCATCATGCACCTCCAGTTAAGTTGGTCATGTCTTACCCCTTTTTTCAGGCGAGGTCACGAGGGGTTTTGTTCAGTCTCGCCTGAGGTAAAAAGCACAAGTCCCACGGCCCCGATAAACACCGCGATATCCGCGATATTAAAGGAAAACGGGTTGTTGAAGCCGCAGCAGGACATGTTGAGAAAATCCGCCACTGCGCCGTAAATGACCCTGTCGATCACATTGCCCAGCGCACCACCGACGAGAAGCCCCGCCGAGATGCGGCCAGGTGTGCTCGGCTCTTCGCGAGAAATCCACCAGAAAACGGCGACTGAAATGATCAGTGCGACGGTGATCAAAACCCAGCGTGTCAGATCATTGTCTTCAGCGAAGAGACCGAAGTTGACCCCGTAGTTCCACGCCATGCGCAGATTGAGGAAAGGCGGATAAACATCAATCGAGAGCCTTTGGGCCAAATTGAGCCAATGCACCACGAAATACTTGCTGATCTGGTCGGCTACAAATGTGAGTAGCGCGACCCAAAACATTATGCGCATCGCGCCCTCCTGCTCAGAGCGTTTTCCGCTCTGTTTTGACCTCTGCCTTCTAGTGCCTGAAATGGCGCATACCGGTCAAGACCATTGCCAAGCCAGCATCATCTGCTGCTTTGATCACATCGTCGTCGCGCATTGATCCGCCAGGCTGGATGATGGCTGTTGCTCCGGCCTCTGCGGCGGCAAGAAGACCGTCTGCAAATGGGAAGAACGCGTCAGATGCCACAACAGATCCTTGTGCGAGGCTCTGCGGCAAGCCGCACTCTTCAGCCATGCGCGCGGCTTTGAGCGCGGCAATAGTGGAGCTGTCTACGCGGCTCATCTGGCCTGCGCCGACGCCCACGGTTGCGCGGTCTTTGACGTATACAATTGCGTTTGATTTCACATGCTTGGCGACAGTCCATGCGAAGAGCATATCGGCCAGTTCCGCCTCGGACGGCGCGCGCTTTGTCACGACTTTGAGGTCATCGAGTGTGATGTGGCCAGTGTCTTTGTCCTGTACGAGAAGCCCGCCTGCAACCTGACGATAAGACAGCTGTGGGGCGCGAGGATCGGCGAGAGCGCCTGTTGTGAGGAGGCGCAGGTTTTTCTTCGCGGCGAAGATGGCACGGGCCTCTTCAGTGGCATCGGGTGCGATGACAACTTCTGTGAAGATGTTGCAAATTTCTGACGCTGTCGCTGCGTCAAGTGTTTGGTTGAGCGCAATGATACCGCCGAAAGCCGAGGTTCGATCGCAATCAAAGGCGCGGGAATAGGCCTCAAGAAGCGTATTGCCACGGGCCACACCGCAAGGGTTGGCATGTTTGATGATCGCAACAGCGGGGCCGTCTTCGGGGGCGAATTCGCTTACGAGCTCAAAGGCGGCGTCTGTGTCATTGATGTTGTTATAGCTCAGCTCTTTGCCTTGGTGCTGGGTCGCAGTTGCGACGCCTGCGCGCGAAGAGCCGTCTTTGTAAAAAGCAGCCTGCTGATGCGGATTTTCGCCGTAGCGCAACGTTTGCGCCAGAGTCCCGGCAATAGCGCGGCGGCGTGGGGTTTCTTCACCGATTGAGCCAGCCATCCATGTGGAGACGGCGGCATCATAGGCGCCTGTGCGGGCATAGGCGATCTGGGCGTGACGCTGGCGGAAGGCATAACTTGTCTGGCCATCGTTGGCGTCAAGCTCGGCCAGAAGCGCAGAATAATCTTCTACATCAACGATTGTTGTGACGAAGCTGTGGTTTTTCGCGGCGGCGCGGATCATGGCGGGACCGCCGATGTCGATGTTCTCGATCATCTCGTCATAGTCAGCACCACGGGCGAGCGCGGCTTCAAAAGGGTAGAGATTGACGACCAAGAGATCAATTGCGCCGATGCCATGGGCTGCCATGGCGTCAACGTGCGTCTCGTTGTTGCGCAGGGCGAGCAGCCCGCCGTGGACCATCGGGTGAAGCGTCTTGACGCGGCCGTCCATCATCTCAGGGAAGCCTGTGATCTCGGCGACATCTTTTACATCAAGGCCCGCGTCGCGCAGGGTTTTGGCGCTGCCGCCTGTGGAAAGAAGCTCGACACCGCGTGCTGCGAGGGCTGTGGCCAGCTCAACGAGGCCCGTTTTGTCGGAGACGGAAAGAAGCGCGCGGTTGAGCGGGGCGAGAGCGGGAGATGTCATGGGGCAGCAGTCCTAACTAGAGTTCGAATTCGTCGCGCTGGACATCGCGGATGGCTATGGCACTGTCATGCGCCTTGGCCAGCGACCAGCGGATGCGCGTGGCATACTCCATTGCGCGGGCAGATAGAACGACTTGTTTCGTCGCACGTGGCTTGAGGCGGCCAGTTTCCAGATAAACGCTCGGTTCAAGGCTCAGTTCGGCGTTTGGCTCACAGCGTAGGACCCAGATTTCGCCACTGCGCAGGGCCAGCGAGATCGCCGCGCCGCCCATATCAATGGCCGCATCGACCTCTGGATGAAGATGAAAGCGGATCTGGAAGAGCAGCCCGGCATCGACGCCGCGCGCGAGGGCTTTTTGAAATATGACTTTGTCTGCTTCCTCAACGGCAAAGAGCATGTCTTCGCCAGCGAGGCCACGGCCATCGTTTGTGAGCTCAAGCGTGCGGGCATGGGTCAGCCCGTGGGTGCGCAGCCAGCCGTCATGCCCGCCTTGAAAGCGTAGGC
>NZ_JAQWYD010000100.1:0-19000 GCF_029254145.1 Lentibacter sp. | reverse complement strand
CGCCGGGTACCGCCCCCGGGTCCGATCCGCTTATTACAAGCGCGTTTATGTTCATAGTCCCCGAGGAGACAGGTCTAATATAGAGCTTGAGAAGCGATTTGCAAGACAGGCTGTGACCGTCTGTACGTGATTTTTACGCCGTGTCAGGTGCGAGTTTCTCGGGCGGCGAGTACGTTTTGGGCGAGCTCTTTTGTGTAGCGCTCAAGCTCTGTCAGACAGGCTTCGACGCGCGGAGCATCACTGGCTTCCAGCGCATCAGCGATCTGGCTGTGCAGATCAATAATTGCCGCGCGGGAGCGGGCTGTGAAGGTAATCATGTTCATCAGGGGTTGCATGGCCTCGACGGCGCCTGCGAGCTGATAGGAGAGCACAGGATTTCCTGCGCCATCAACGAGGGCGCGGTGGAAGGCGACATCTGAAGCGCAGAACGCCTCATCCGATAATGCGGGTTGGGACTGACGGAAAATCTCGGTGCGCATGCTTGCAAGCTGGTCTGGAGTGCGGCGCGCGGCCGAGAGCGACGCGCAGGCACGCTCAAGGGTGTAACGGGCTTCGCAGGCGACATCAAAACTCACATCATTCATGCTGAGCAGCAGTGTCGATGTGGTGATTTGCTGTGGGTAGGCGTCTTGGAAGCTGATGCGATTGACGAATGCGCCGCCCGTGGCCCCACGCTGTGTGCGAATGAGGGACTGAGCTGCGAGGCGCTTTAGGGCTTCGCGGACAGTGGGACGGGACACATTGAACTGCTCGGAGAGATCGGCCTCTGAGGGCAGCCTCTCATCCACGATGAGCGCACCAGAAATAATGGCGTCGCGGATGTTTTTGGCTATCTTTGCGGAGAGATCTGCGGGCTTTGGCTTGGGTTTTTTCATTTGTCTGACAATTCACTCTTTACGGCGAGCATAAATTGTCTGACATTTGCATTCAAGACCTGAGTCGCGTGAGGAAAAAATGCTTGTGGACCGCATAAAGACCATGACCGGATGGCACTGGCTGACGTTGTTTGCCGTGATCGCTCTGGCGTGGGCGGCTCTATTTGCGATGGCTATCCCTGCGGAAATGCGCAGTTTTTCAAGGCTTTACGGTGCGGACTTTTGGGAAGCCCTTTGCACTGTTTCGCCGGATGCAGCGGGTCTTGTGAGGCTCTTTTTCATGTGGGCGCTGATGTCGGCTGCGATGATGGCACCGACGGCTTTGCCCGCTTTTGGAACCTATGACGATCTTGTGGGCTCAACAGGACAAGGCAATTTCGGTGCGCTCGTGTCTGGGTATCTCGCTGTGTGGCTTGGGTTTGCGCTAGTTGCGGCAGGTGTGCAGATGGGATTGACCCAGATTGGCGCTGTTGATCTTTTGGGGCAGAGCCAGTCGCCCTTGCTGACGGCCGGGCTTTTGATCAGTGCAGGGCTGTATCAGTTTTCGGCGCTCAAAGAAGCGTGCCTGAGCAAGTGCCGCCGTCCGATCAGCTTTTTTATGCAGCATTGGGACGAGGGTGCATGGCGCAACGGGCTGCGGTTGGGGCTTGTTTGCCTTGGCTGCTGCTGGGCTTTGATGCTGCTCGGATTTGTGGGCGGTGTGATGAACCTTGCGTTCATGGGACTGGCGACTGTGATGATGATTTTGGAGAAACTGCCCGATATTGGGCGTTGGCTCACACGACCTTTGGGGTATGGCCTCATTGGCTGGGGGCTTTTTGCGCTGGTTGGCGCTTTCATTTAGTGGAGGAATAACATGGCTTTAGATGGTGAAGTTGGTACGATCCCTTGGGAGATCAAGGGCGAACTTATTCTCAATTGCAACTGCACAGTGTTTTGCCCCTGTGTTGTAAGCCTTGGCACGCACCCGCCCACGGAAGGCCACTGTCAGGCTTGGTCGGGCGTTCGCATCGACGATGGCGAATACGGCGGCGTCAGCCTTTCGGGCCTCAATGTGGGCCTCTTCCTTGAGATTCCAGGCAATATGGGCCGCGGAAACTGGAAAGCGGCAGCCTATATTGATGAGCGTGCGACAGACGACCAATATGAGGCGCTTGTTGCGATCTTCTCTGGTGCTGCGCGTGGGACAACGGGTCTTTTTGGCCTGCTTGTGGGCGAGTTCTTGGGCGCCGAGCGCGCTCCGATCACCTTTGAAACCGTCGGCAAAGAGCGCCGCTTGATGGTTGGAAAGAAGATCAAGGGTTCGGTTATTCCTGTTGAGGGCAAGGACGGTAAAGACATCGTTGTGACCAATACAGAATATTGGATGGGTCCTGATATCACTGTGGCCAAGGCCACACAGGGACGTGTGCGCGCTTTTGGGCGTGTCTGGGATTTTGACGGTCGTAGCGCCGAAATCTGCCAGATTGATTGGAAAGGCCCCCGTTAATGGCATTAATCGCTTTGTCGCGTCGCCTGCGCCGCACACCCTTTAGTGAGGGTGTGGAGGCTGCAGGTGTGAAAGGCTATACGGTTTACAACCGTATGCTTTTGCCAACCGTTTTTCGCACGGTTCAGGAAGACTACCGCCACCTCAAGGAGGCAGTTCAGCTTTGGGATGTGGCCTGTGAGCGCCAAGTGGAGTTGCGCGGGCCTGACGCCACGCGGTTGATGCAAATGCTCACGCCACGCGATCTGCGCAATATGCAGGTTGGTCAGTGTTACTACGTTCCGATCGTCGATGAGACGGGCGGGATGTTGAATGACCCTGTGGCTGTAAAGCTGGCGGAAGATCGCTGGTGGATTTCGATTGCGGACAGTGATTTGCTACTTTGGGTCAAGGGCATCGCCTATGGCTATCGTCTGGATGTGCTTGTCGATGAGCCGGATGTGAGCCCGCTCGGTGTGCAAGGTCCGAAGGCAGATGATGTGATGGCGGATGTCTTTGGCGACGCTGTGCGCGATATCCGCTTTTTCCGCTTTGCGATGCTCGAGTTTCAAGGCCGTAAGCTGGCTGTTGCGCGCTCTGGCTATTCCAAGCAGGGCGGCTTTGAGATTTATGTTGAAGGCAGTGATATCGGGATGCCGCTGTGGAACGCTTTGATGGAAGCGGGCAAGAAGCATGATATTCATGCGGGCTGCCCCAACCTGATCGAGCGGATCGAGGGCGGTCTTCTGAGCTATGGCAACGATATGACCGATGACAACACACCGCATGAGTGCGGGCTTGGGAAGTTTTGCAACACACATAGCGCGATTGGCTGTGTGGGGCGTGACGCTTTGCTGCGCGTCGCTAAGGAAGGCCCTGTGCGTCAGATACGCGCTGTGGAAATTCATGGGGATGCTGTGCCGCCTTGCGATCGGCTTTGGCCGATTATGGTGGGTGACAAGCAGGTGGGCAACATTAGCTCTGCTGCCTATTCTCCTGATTTTGCGACAAATGTTTCCATCGGAATGGTGCGTATGACGCATTGGGACGAGGGCAGTGAAGTGGATGTGATCACCCCTGCGGGTGTGCGCGTGGCAACTGTACGCGAGACATTCTGGATTTAGAAGAAAGAGGACGAGATGAGTGAATTTAACGCCCTAGTGGTTGAAAAAGATGAAGAGACTGGAAAAACGAGCGCAGCGGTCAAGCCGCTGACGCTGGCAGACCTACCTGAGGGCGATGTGACCGTTGCTGTCGAGTATTCGACTGTGAACTACAAAGACGGGCTTTGCATTGGTCCAGGTGGCGGGCTTGTTCGCAAGTATCCGCATGTTCCAGGTATCGACTTTGCGGGCACGGTCGAGGCGTCAAGTGATGCGCGCTACAAGGCGGGGGACAAAGTTGTTCTCACGGGCTGGCGCGTGGGTGAGGCACATTGGGGCGGCTATGGTCAGAAGGCACGCGTGAAGGCGGACTGGCTTGTGCCGCTGCCTGCGGGTCTTGATACGCGTCAGGCTATGGCTGTGGGCACGGCGGGCTTTACCGCGATGCTGGCGGTTATGGCTCTGGAAGATCACGGCATCAAGGCAGGGCCTGTCCTTGTTACGGGTGCGGCTGGCGGTGTTGGCTCTGTGGCCACGGCGATCCTTGCAAACCTCGGTTATAAGGTCGCTGCAGTGACGGGGCGGCCCGAAACGGCAGACTACCTCACGTCGCTTGGCGCAACCCAGATTGTGGCGCGCGAAGAGCTGAACGAAACCGTGAAGCGTCCGCTGGAAGGCGAAACATGGGGCGGCTGCATTGATGCCGTGGGCGGCGATATGCTGGCTCGTGTTTTGGGCCAGATGGAATATGGCGCATCTGTTGCGGCTGTTGGCCTTGCGGGGGGTGCTGGCTTGCCGGCCACTGTTATTCCGTTCTTGTTGCGCGGTGTGAACCTCTTGGGGATCGACTCTGTAATGCAGCCTTATGACAACCGTCTGCGAGCTTGGGAGCGGATCGCCAAAGACCTGCCGATGGATAAGCTAGAAGCGATGGTACAGCCCGCCACGCTCAGCGATCTGCCACAGCTTGGCCGCGATATTCTCAAAGGCCAAGTGAAAGGCCGTGTGGTTGTCGATGTGAACGCCTGAGACGTTTAAATGACTGCTTTGAAAGCCGCCCTTTGGGGCGGCTTTCTTTTTGCCCAAGGCGCTTGGCGGTGGGCTTGATTTGTGAAAGAGATTGGGAAAATGCGTTTTGGGAGCAATGCTATGAGCTATGACACTGACAATATTTTTGCCAAAATCCTGCGAGGAGAAATTCCATCATTCAAGGTCTACGAAGACGATGAGACCTTTGCTTTTATGGATATTATGCCGCGCAGCCCTGGGCATTGTCTGGTTATTCCAAAGACGCCGTGTCGCAACATTCTGGATGCGAGTCCCGAGCAGCTTGCTGCTTGCATGCGCACCGTGAACACTTTGGCCAACGGCGCTATGAAAGCCTTTGGCGCGGATGGGATCACCTTGCAGCAGTTTTCCGAAGCGGCAGGGGGGCAGGAAGTCTTTCATTTGCATTTCCACATTCTGCCGCGCCATGAGGGGCAGCGCATGGGGCCTGCAGGCGTCATGGGGGACATGGCCGAGATTAAGGCCAATGGAGAAAAGCTGGCGGCGGCTTTACGTTAGGCATTGCGCCGCGCCCCTCTGGAGGGGAAGCGTCTCTCTTAGGCGCCCTCAGATATTTGAGGCAAAAAGTAGGGTCTTACTCAGTGACTTTAAAAGAAAACGGCGCCGCGTGGTGATGCGGCGCCGTTTTTGATTTTGTGAATGCGTGATGTTACTCGGCGGGCTGTTTGGCCGCTTTTTCGCGAAGGCCGTCACGATAGAGCGCTTTGGCAAGGGCGACGCACATCAGACCCATAACCACCGTGAAGGGCAGTGCTCCGATGATCATGGCATTGCGCAGCGCATCCATCGGGTTGTTCTCGCCAGCCGCAGCGAGGAGCGTCCCGATCACTGCGGTGAGGATCAAGCCCCAAACGATGCGATGTTTGACACCTGTTTCCTGCTCGCCGCCTGACATGATCGTGTTCATCACGAGGATGCCTGAGTCTGCTGATGTGACAAGGAAGGTCATGATCAGCACCACACACATGATCGAGATGGCTGTGAGCAAGCCACCGTCAAGCATTTGACCCAACGTGACAAAGAGCTTTGCTGTGTTGGAGGCCCCGATGATGGCCCCATCTGCGCCGCCTGTCAGCTCTAGATCGATGGCTGTGCCACCAAGGATTGTCATCCAGGCAAAACACACGAGTGAGGGGGCCAGAACGCAGCCGATGATAAACTCACGAACGCTGCGGCCCTTTGAAATGCGCGCAAGGAACAGGCCAACAAAGGGCGAGAAGGCAATCCACCAAGCCCAGTAGAATGTTGTCCAGCCCGCTTGCCAGCCAAATTGACGCCCACCTTCGCCTGCGGCGTAGACGGCTTTGAGTGTGTCTTCGTCAAGCTCTGCAGCGGCGCCTGTCAGGCCTGCAACGAAGCCGTCAAAGCTTCCCCAAGCGCCTTGGGCGGCGCTGAGATCAGCAGCCAGTGGTTTTGCTGCTTCGGGTAGGGCCGCCGCAAAGTCGGCGGCGGATTGTGGGCCATATGCGCCTAAGCTGAGCTGCGCGAAGTGAAGAATATAATCCACAAAAGCTGACCCAAAGGTGCTCAATGCGAACATAAATGAGCCAAAGATCACAAACACCAACAGCAGGATGATCGACAGGACCAAGTTAAGGTTGGAGAGGTATTTCACGCCCCGTCCGACGCCTGAAACGGCCGAGAGGATGGACAGACCCATGATCATCACCAAGCCAGCGATCAGACCGACTTTGTTCGGGGCTGGTACTTCCCCTGTCATGTCCATCATCCAGCTCATTCCGGTAATGGCATACATTCCGTCAATGAATTGGCTGACACCAAAGCCGATGGTTACGGAGACGCCGAGGACTGTGGCGACAACGCCCAGAACATCGACAATATGGCCAAAAGAGCTGTTGATCCGCGCACCAAAGAGTGGCGTCAGAGCAGAACGGATGGTGAGTGGCATATCGCGTGTATAGGCGTAATAGGCTAGGCTGAGACCTGTCACGACATAGATTGACCAAGCGTGAAAGCCGTAATGTAGGAAGGTATAGCGGTAGCCTGACTGGATCGCCTCCACGCTGCTTGCTTCAACCGCGCCCGAAAGGATCTCAGGGTTTGAGCCCCAGAGGCCGATCGGCTCAGCTGTTGCAAAGACCATCAGGCCGACACCAAGGCCGGCGCCAAACATCATGGAAAACCATGAGAAGTTCGAAAATTCGGGCGTTTGGCCCGCTGTTCCCATGATACGCTTACCAGTGTTTGGCAAGAGGGCGATCACGAGAAGAAAGAAGGCGAAGAAGCCTGTGATGACAATGTAGAAGCCGTTGAATCTTTCAAGCAGGCTCCAGTTCCAGCTTCCCAAGGTTGCGTTGGCATTTGCGGGCCAGACAAGGGCCCAGAGCACGAGTGCTACCATGACCAATTTGCTGATGAGTGCGATGGGCAGGCTGTTGTCTTTGTAAAAGCCTGCCTCCTGTTTTTTGATCTCAAGATCTGTGAAGGGTGGTTTTATTGACATATGTGTCCCCGTTTCGATTTCTGTATTAGAAAACAACTTGGCGCATTTGAGTAATTCTTAGACGCTGCGCTCTATATTTGAGCATTTAGAGCGTTGGTGGCGCGGCCTGCCCGCCAAATGCGACACCCGCTCGCCTAATCCGCGACATTTTGGCACATTAGGTGTGTGATGTTTCATGCTCTTGACCCAGCGCTTTCTTGCGGGATATCCATGATTTGTCGCTTTTGGTTTTTGAACTTCTTGCGGCTGCGACCCGGTTGTTGACGGTTTCGGGGCGCTCGGCTGGAGGACCTGCCATAGAGAGTGGGCCATCTGACGGAGGCCCCTTTAAAACCATGAACCGAGGAGAGACCTTCATGCTTGATATTGATTTTGTGCGCGGCCAATTCCCTGCGTTTGCGCAGGAGAGTCTTCAGGGGCAGGCGTTTTTTGAAAATGCGGGCGGCTCATATACGTGTCAGCCCGTGATTGACCGCCTCACGCGGTTTTACACCGAACGTAAAGTCCAGCCATATGCGCCTTATGAGGCTTCGCGCCTTGGTGGTGAAGAGATGGACGAGGCGCGCAGGCGGCTGGCCGCTATGATGGGGGTCGAGACTGATGAGCTGAGCTTTGGGCCATCAACCACGCAGAACACCTATGTTCTGGCCAATGCTTTCCGCCAGTTTATGCAGCCGGGTGACGCCATTGTTGTGACCAATCAGGACCATGAGGCCAACACTGGTCCATGGAGACGTTTGGCGGATGAAGGCTTTGAAGTGCGTGAATGGCAGGTTGACCCTGAGACTGGGCATCTTGACCTTGCCAAGCTTGAGGCGCTCTTGGACGAGAAGGTGCGTCTTGTTTGCTTTCCACATTGTTCCAATGTTGTGGGTGAGATCAATCCTGTGGTTGAAATCACTGCGTTCGCGCATGCGGCGGGGGCGTTTGTCTGTGTGGATGGAGTTAGCTACGCGCCGCACGGTTTGCCCAATGTGGGCTTGATGGGCCCTGATATCTATCTGTTTTCTGCTTACAAGACCTATGGTCCGCACCAAGGCATTATGGTGATGCGGCGTGCTTTGGGCGAGACGCTGCCCAATCAAGGGCATTATTTCAACGCGGGCAGCCTCTACAAACGGTTTACTCCTGCGGGGCCTGATCATGCACAGGTTGCTGCCTCGGCGGGCATGGCGGATTATGCCGACGCGCTGGCGCTTCATCATGGTATCACGGGAACAGCGGCTGAAAAGGCGACGGGTGTGCATGACTTGATGCGAGCTCATGAAGTGAAGCTTTTGCAGCCTTTGCTTGATTATGTGAACGCAAAAAACTCAGTACGCCTTATTGGGCCGTCTCATGCGGCTGGGCGCGCGCCTACAGTTGCGCTTGAATTGGCACAGGCAGGGGAGCCTGTGGCGGCAGAGCTTGCGGCACATGGGGTGATGGCTGGCGGAGGCGATTTTTACGCTGTGCGCGCGCTCAAGGCGATGGGTGTTGATCCTGAGAAGGGGGTATTGCGGTTGTCATTTGTGCACTATACGAGCGAGGCTGAGGTGCAGCAGCTAATGGAGGCTCTTGATCGCGTTTTGTGATCTGTGAGCGGCCCATGCCCGTAAACGAATAAAGAGACGGGCGAGGGCTAATGAGCGATACCACAGTAACATCCATTTGGTGGATTAGGCGCGATTTGCGCTTGGTTGACAATGAAGCTCTGACGGCAGCGGCGGCGAAGGGGCCTGTCATTCCGTTGTTTATTCACGAGGCGCGCTCTGAAGAGCTTGGCGCGGCGCCACGTTGGCGGCTTGAGCAGAGCTTGAAGGCCTTGGCTCTTCAACTTGAACACAAGGGACTCAGACTTGTGTTGCGCAAAGGCGAAGCGCTTGGTGTTTTACGTGCAGTTGTCTCTGAGACGGGCGCGGGCGCTGTTCATTGGGGAAGGTTATATGACCCTGTGTCTCGCCACATTGATGCAGATGTAAAGGCGGCGCTGCGTGCAGATGGACTTGCTGCGGAGAGTCATGCGGGACAATTGCTGCATGAGCCGATGACGGTCAAAACCAAAGTGGGCGACTATTACAAGGTCTTCTCGCCATTCTGGCGCGCGATTGAGCCTTTGGGTGTGACTGCACCTTTGCCTGAGCCTGCCAAGCTTTTGCCACCTGTGGCATGGCCCGCAAGTGAGAATTTGCAAGATTGGAGGCTCTCTAGCGCTTTGCGGCGCGGTGCGTCTGTCTTGGCCCGCCACAGCACGGCGGGTGAGGCGGCGGCTTGGGTGAAGATGACACGGTTTTTGGACGAACGCGCGAGCCATTATAAGGCTGCGCGAGATCAGGTTGCGACAGCGGGGACGTCTGATTTGTCTGACAATCTTGCTTATGGAGAGATTTCACCGCGCAGTATCTGGACGACTGGGCAGGCCGCTACGGCAGCAGGGATGCGCGGGCTTGAGCCATTCTTGCGGCAAGTGGGGTGGCGCGACTTTGCGCATCACCTGATGTTTCATACGCCTCACATGTTGAAAGACAACTGGCGCGAGGGCTGGGACAGCTTTCCGTGGAGCGAAGATGAGACTGAGGCCAAGGTATGGGCCTGGAAATATGGCCGTACGGGCGTTGACTTTGTAGATGCGGCAATGCGCGAGCTTTGGGTGACGGGCAAGATGCACAACCGTGCGCGCATGGTGGCGGCAAGCTATCTGACCAAGCATATGATGGTGCATTGGCGCGTGGGTGAGCGCTGGTTTGCGGATCAGTTGATTGACTTTGATCCTGCAAATAATGCGATGGGTTGGCAGTGGGTTGCGGGAAGCGGGCCTGATGCGGCGCCGTATTTCAGGGTGTTCAATCCGGATACGCAGTTGCAGAAGTTTGATCCTGAGCGGCGGTATTTTAAACGCTGGGTTGCCGAAGGGCAGCGGGAGGCGCCTGAAACGGCTCTAGATTTTTATGAGAGCATTCCAAAAAGTGCAGGGCTGTCGCCCAAGGCGGTACGACCTCAGCCTATCGTGGGCCTCAAGGAAGGCCGTGAACGGGCTTTGGCCGCCTATAGTTCTAAATGATTGAAAACTTGCGAGACAGTCAGGCGCGAATTAGCCTGAAGGGGCTGCGCCAAGGGGAGGTGCATTTATGATATTGACAGAAACCAAAGGTCAGGCCGATCTGCCGAGGTATTTTGCGCGGGTGTTCGCGTTGGCCCAACAGATGCCCGTGGGGCGTTTGGATGTGGTGTTACCTGATGGGCGGCGGTTTCGCGCAGAAGGTGCGACGGCGGGGCCTGTGGCGGAGGTCCATCTTCACGACCCAGATGTGTTTGCACGCCTTATTCGCGAAGGCGAACTTGGATTTTGTGACGCTTATCTTGATGAAGGGTGGTCATCTCCTGACCTTCAAGCTTTTCTTGACCTGATGAATTCGGGCAACGAAATCCTCTATCGCGGTTTTCCGGGCAAGGGGCTTGTGAAGGCCTTTGAAAGGCTGCGCCATTTGATGCGCTCCAACAGCAAGGGGCAGGCGCGCAAGAACATTTCTTATCATTATGATCTGGGCAATGCCTTTTATGCTCAATGGCTTGACCAGAGCATGACGTATTCGAGCGCATTGTTTGAGAGTGGGCAGGAGAGTTTTGAGAGTGCGCAGCGCGCAAAATATGCTGCTCTTGTGGATGCTTTGGAGGTCAAGCCTGGCGATCATGTGTTGGAGATCGGCTGCGGTTGGGGCGGGTTTGCTGAATATGCTGCGGGCGAGTGTGGTCTGCGCGTCACGGGGCTGACCATCAGTGAAGAGCAATTGAAGTACGCCGAAGAGCGTATTGAAAAGGCTGGTCTTTCTCATCTTGTCACGCTGAAAATGCAAGACTACCGAGATGAGACAGGCCAGTATGACGGGATTGCTTCTATCGAGATGTTTGAGGCTGTTGGCGAAAAGTACTGGCCAGTTTACTTTGAGAAGGTGAGAGCGTGTTTGAAGCCTAAAGCGCGAGCAAGTTTGCAGATCATTACGTTGGAAGAAGAACGCTTCAAAATCTACCGGAAGGGCGTAGATTTCATCCAGAAATACATTTTTCCCGGCGGTATGCTGCCATCAAAGACAGCTTTGCGGGCGGAAATAGCGCGCGCAGGGCTTACTGAAACAAAGGTTCTTGAGTTTGGTGAGAGTTACTCGCAAACGCTTCGCCGTTGGCATGAACGTTTTAATGGCGCGTGGGGTGAAATCGCGCCGATGGGCTTTGATGAGCGTTTTCGTAGGATGTGGAATTTTTACCTAACCTCTTGCGCCGCGTCGTTTCATGGCGGTAACTGCGATGTAGTTCAGATAACAATTGAAAAGTTAGACTAGATGCCCACTGCCGCCAGATTGCTCTCAGCCGTATGTCTCGCCATTATCGCTTACGTTGTGAGTGAAATGGTCATGGTGGGAATGCTGTCACAAGAGCCTGATCTTAACTTTGGGCGTTTGCGTGAGATCAATGTTTTTATCGCGGCTTCAGTGGGCTGGACCATGCTCGGCGCACGCGTTGGCAATCCATATAGTGTTTCGTTGGGGTTGGGACTGACGGCTATCGCCGCAGCGGTGTTTTGGTGTGTCTTTGCGCATGCCTTATGGGAAATGTTGAAGTTGTCGATAGACCGTAAGTTTGATGGGCCGATGGAGGCTCTTGTCGGTATGGTGCAGTTGGCGATTGAATATTCGGCCGAACTTTTGCGGGTCAATGTTTTGATTACCTTGGTGATGGGCGGACTTTTTGGGGGCCTTTTTGCTGAGTTTATAAGCCGCCGCTGGCGCTAATTTTTGAGATAGAAGGCGAAGCAGCCGGTGAAAAAAGTCTTTCTATACGGAACGCTCCGGCACTTGGGACTCCTTGAAATTGTCTTGGGGCATGTGCCACACGACCGATTGAGCGCAGTGTCCCTTGATGGATATTGTGTAGCGCGGGCCGAGGGGCACGACTTTCCGCTGATCCTTGAGCAAAGTGGAAGCGGTTGCGACGGTTTGTTGCTGAGCGACGTGACCCCTGAAGAGCTGGCGCGGCTTGATTACTATGAGCTTGGCTTTGGATATCGCCTTTTGCCTGTTGAGATTGCGGGGCAGGAAGCTCTGGTTTACTTTCCTGAGCCGGATCTTTGGCAAGCAGCGGAGCCTTGGAGCCTGAAGGAATGGAGCGCTCTGCATTGGCCTGTGACGCAACACTCGGCGCGCGAGATTATGGGATTGATGGGGCAGGTGGCTCCACATGAATTGGGGCGCTACTTCGGGCGGATCAGGGCGCGCGCCTATTCGACCTTTCTTGCACAAAGTAACCCAAGCCCTGCGACACTGCGAGCGGCGCATTCCATCGAGAGCGTAACTCTGCACGGCGGGCGTTTGAGCCATATCGGGTATTTTCGCACCGATACGTTGCGCTTGAGCCATCCTCGTTACGACGGAACGCAAAGTGATGAGATGGAGCGTGAAGTGTTTCTGACTGGGGACGCTGCGCTCGTTTTGCCTTATGATCCTGTGCGAGATCGGGTTTTGATTATTGAACAGTTTCGTATGGGGCCCTTGGGGCGCGGTGATCCACTGCCTTGGACACTCGAGCCGATTGCGGGGCGTGTGGATCTTGGGGAAACGCCAGAAGAGGCGGCTCGGCGGGAGTGTGTCGAGGAAGCGGGGCTCATATTGGGCCAGCTTGAGCCTATCGCGTCCTACTACCCGTCTCCTGGAGAGGTCAGCACATATTTCCATACATTTATCGGTTTGTGCGATTTGCCCGATAGTGTCGCGGGAATGGGTGGCCTTGAGAGCGAGGCTGAAGACATTAAAAGCCACGTTCTGAGTTTTGATGCGGCGGAAGCATTGATGAAAACTGGCGAGATAAATATCGGGCCTCTTTTGCACTTGTTGCTCTGGCTTAAGATAGAGCGAGAACGGCTTAGGGCAGGATAGTTTTGTGCGAAAGCCCTCTTCTTTGGAACATGTGATTTTTGCGGGCTAAGTTGCTTGTGGTGCGGTGTTTGAAGCCCTAGGTTGTTGCGCATAACGCCCAGGGAGAGAGCCTATGAAAATTGCACAAAATTTGGCAGAAGCCGTGGGCAACACGCCTTTGATCAGGCTTAGAAAAGTTAGCGAAGAGACGGGCTGTAAGATCTATGGCAAAGCCGAGTTTCTCAATCCGGGCCAGTCGGTCAAAGACCGTGCAGCGCTTTATATTATCAAAGATGCGATTGCGCGGGGAGAGCTGAAGCCAGGCGGCACGATTGTTGAAGGCACGGCAGGCAATACGGGCATTGGCCTTGCGCTTGTAGGGGCGTCGATGGGCTTTAAGACGGTTATTGTGATCCCTGAGACGCAAAGCGAAGAGAAAAAAGAGATGTTGCGCCTTGCGGGGGCAGAGCTTGTGCAAGTTCCTGCTGCGCCTTACCGCAATCCGAATAATTTCGTGCGTTACTCCGAGCGCCTCGCGCGGGAGCTGGCCAAGACAGAGCCCAACGGTGCAATTTGGGCGAACCAGTTTGATAATGTTGCGAACCGACAGGCGCATATCGAAACCACTGGCCCTGAGATCTGGGAGCAGACAGGTGGCAAGGTTGATGGGTTTATCTGCGCAGTTGGCTCGGGCGGTACACTTGTTGGTACAGGAATGGTCTTGCAGCCGAAGGGTGTAAAGATCGGGATTGCTGACCCGATGGGGGCTGGGCTGTTTAGCTATTACACGACGGGTGAAATCAAGATGGAGGGCGGCTCGATTGCCGAAGGCATTGGGCAAGTACGCATCACCAAGAACCTTGAAGGCTTTAGGCCAGATATGGCGTATCAAGTGCCTGATGAAGAAGCTTTGCCTTATGTATTTGATCTTTTGGCCGAGGAAGGGCTTTGCCTTGGTGGCTCCTCGGGCGTAAATATTGCTGGTGCTGTGCGTATGGCACGTGAAATGGGGCCAGGTCATACCATCGTGACGATCCTGTGCGACTATGGCACGCGCTACCAGTCCAAGCTTTTTAACCCAGAATTTTTGCATGAAAAGGGCCTGCCTGTGCCTGAGTGGATGGAGCGCGCAGCACGAGACATCCCAGATGTATTTGAGGAAACGGAATGATCTTGAAACACCCTCTTTTCCGAGGCTTACTGGCGCTTATTGTTGCGTTGTTGCTTCTGGGTACGCCGACTTTGGCGCAGACTGGAAATGGAGCGAAGCCTGATTACGAAGCATGGCAGACCTTGGCTACGCGCATTGAAGATGCTGTCGAAGCGGGACGCGCCTCAGATACAGTCCTGGAGAACCTGCGCGCTGATCTGACCAGCTGGCGTGCTGATTTTGTTGGGGCAAAAGATCTGAATGTGCGCACAATTGCGGCGGTTCAGGCTCAGATATCTGCACTGGGTCCTGCACCTGAGACGGGGCTGGAGCCAGAAGAAATTGCGGCGCAAAGAGAGACATTGAACGCAAGGCTTGCAGAGCTGGAAGCCCCGCGTAAGCGGGCAGAAGTGGCACAGAGCCGTGCGGATGCGCTCATTGGTGAAATTGACCGTATCCTGTCAGAGCGACAAACGAATGCTTTCTTGGAACGAGGGCCAAGCCCGCTCAATCCGACGCTGTGGTCGCGTGGCTGGGGCACTTTCAAGAACTCTCTTGTCAGCACACGCGGGGAGATTGTCAGCAGTTGGAACAATCCGAACCAACGTGAGGCGTTTATTAGCAATTTGCCTCGGTTCATCGCGATTGTAGCTGTTTCAATTGTCTTTTTGCTACTTGGCTGGCGTTGGGTTCGTGCGCTGAGCGAGCGTTTTGTGCGCCAGCGCAGCACGGCGAGAGGGTGGCTGACAGCGTTCGTGCTTTCGGTGGTGCAGCTTGGTGTTGCGACGCTCGGTTTGTTTGGTTTGGCGATTGCTGTCTATTATTCCGAGCTGATTGGTCTGAGGATCGATCCGTTACTTGGTGCAGTGATCGAAGGGGGCTTCTTTATCATCGTCTCCGTTTGGTTGAGCGCCTTTGCGTTTGCGCCTGCAGATCGGAGCTTTCACAGTTTTTCTTTGACAGAGGCTCAAAATACCAAGGGCCGATATATTGTGATCGGTCTCGGTACTGTCTTCGGCCTGAGCTTTGTTTTGGATGAGTTCTCTCGCTATGACAGCTGGTCGAGCAGCGCGAATGCTGTTGTTTATTTCCCGCTTGTGATCTCTGGTGGCTATTTGCTGTGGCGGCTAGGACGCCTTCTTCGGCTCCATTCTGCTGCAGTTGTTGCGGCGGCCAGCGCTGACGAAGTGCCACGCTATGTGGACCGGATGTACGGGCTTCTCGGGCGCGTTATTATTCTGGCGGGCCTCGGTGGGGCTCTCATAACGGCTGTTGGCTATTTTGAGGCTGGCAAAACAATTGTTTTCCAATCCATTGAAACACTTGTGCTTATTGCTTTGCTTATCCTTGCCCAGCGGGTGGTGGCGGAGCTTTGGGTTGTGGTGAGGCGCGGGGCGGACGATGCTCGCGATGGGCTGTTACCGACGCTCTCGGGCTTCGTTCTGCTGTTGGTGGCTTTGCCGCAGTTCTTCCGAATTTGGGGCACAAGCGATGCGCGAATTTCCGAGTTTTGGAGTTCAGCGCGGGAGGGGGTTACTGTTGGTGATACGAAGATCACAGCGGGGGCCTTCCTGACTTTTGCGATTGTTTTTTCGATTGGTTACATAGTTACGCGCGTGTTGCAGGGCGCCTTGAAAAACACCGTTCTCCCCAAGACCAAGATGGATATTGGCGGCCAGAACGCTCTTGTTTCTGGTGTTGGGTATATTGGGGTATTCTTGGCCGCACTCGCAGCCATCACTGGTGCAGGAATTGATCTTTCGAGCCTCGCGATTGTGGCTGGTGCGCTTTCAGTCGGGATTGGTTTTGGTCTTCAGAATATCGTGTCAAACTTTGTCTCTGGGATCATTCTTCTGATTGAGCGTCCAATATCTGAGGGAGACTGGATTGAAGTGGGCGGAACCCATGGTACCGTTCGCGATATTTCTGTGCGCTCTACGCGTATTGAGACGTTTGACCGCTCAGATGTTATCTTGCCGAATGCGGATTTGATCAGTGGTAAGGTGACCAACTACACCCGCGGAAATACCGTTGGGCGCGTGATTGTTCCTGTTGGCGTTGCCTATGGGAACGACACGCGCAAGATTGAGAAAATCTTGTTTGAAATTGCAGAAGAGCATCCGATGGTATTGGCGAACCCGAAGCCAAATGTAATCTTCCAAGGGTTTGGGGCGGATAGCCTTGATTTCGAAATTCGTGCGATTTTGCGAGATGTGAATTTTGTTCTCTCGGTCAGGTCTGACATGAACCATGAAATTGCGCGCCGCTTTAAAGAAGAGGGTGTGGAAATTCCGTTTAGTCAGCGTGATATTTGGATCCGCAATCCGGAAGCGCTTGTTCCGTCAGTTCCGCAGGCTGAGGCAAAGCCGCCAAAAGCCGCGAAGCCAAAGGTAAATCGTGCTCAAAGTACGTCAGATGACGATAAAAACGGAGGCGGTAAATGACCGAGGCCTTATTTCGCGAAGATGCTTATTTAAGAGATATGGCCGCCACAGTTGTTGCCCATACTGCCGAGGGCGGGATTGTGCTGGACCGTTCTATTTTCTATCCGACGGGTGGTGGGCAGCCTGGGGACAGTGGCAGTGTCGTTTGGGATGGCAAAGAGCTTGAGATTGCGACGACTGTTAAAGGCGATGGTGAGGCGATTGTGCTCGTACCAGCCGCGCCTATGGCTTTGCCACATGTGGGTGTGAAGCTTGTCCAGCATCTTGATTGGGAGCGTCGCCATAGACTCATGCGGATGCATACGGCCTTGCATCTTTTATCGGTGATTTTGCCACTGCCTGTAACCGGAGGGCAGATTGGTGCGGAAAAGGGGCGGCTTGATTTCTTGATGCCAGAACCGCCAGAAGACCGTGAGGCCGTTGAGGCGGCGCTCAATGCACTTGTAGACAGTGATTTACCTGTGAGCCAATCGTGGATCAGTGAAGCGGAACTGGAAGCCAATCCGTCGCTTGTGAAAACCATGAGTGTTGCGCCGCCACGCGGGCGTGGGGCAATTCGCCTTGTTCAGATCGGAGAGGGCAGTGAAGTAATTGATTTGCAACCTTGCGGCGGAACCCATGTGGCGCGCACCAGCGAGATCGGTGGCTTGCGTCTTGGTAAGATTGAAAGCAAGGGCAAACAGAACCGTCGCGTGAACCTGCATTTGATGTGAAGATTGGGCAGTTTGGGCTTGCAGGCCCACCTGCTTTTTCGATAGACGGACCTCGGACAGGTGGCCGAGTGGTCGAAGGCGCGCGCCTGGAAAGTGCGTAGGCGGGTGACCGTCTCGAGGGTTCGAATCCCTTCCTGTCCGCCAGCTTCCTTTTTTATCAATTGTTTGGTCTGGTGGGCCTTGGATTGCGTATTGCTCTCAAAGAGAGCAAAGCGAGACTTCTATGCAGGGCAAAGACCTTATCGTGATCCTTGGCGACCAGCTCAGTCATGCATTGAGCGCGCTTGAGGCGAGCTCTGCGGGAAATTCAGTTGTTCTCATGGCGGAGGTGGCTGAGGAGGCCTCATACGTTTTGCATCACAAGAAGAAACTGGCCTTCGTTTTCTCAGCAATGCGTCATTTCTCTCAAGCTCTTTCTGCTGACGGTTGGGATGTGCGCTATCGTAGGCTGGATGATGAACATAATTGCGGCTCTTTGACCGGTGAAGTTTCTGCCTTGTTGGAGGAAGGCGGGTTTGAGCGCGTTGTCATGACTGAGGCGGGAGAGCAGCGCGTCAGTGCGGCCTTTGAAGCGGTGAGCAAAGACTGGGTTGTGCCGCTTGTCGTCTTGCCTGATGCGCGGTTTTTGGCAACGCGAGAAGCATTTGCCAGCTGGGCCGACGGGCGCAAACAGCTTCGGATGGAGTATTTCTATCGCGAGATGCGGCGCAAGACGGGACTCTTGATGCAAGGTGATCAACCAGAAGGCGGACAATGGAACTTTGATGCCGAAAACCGCAAGCCAGCTAAGGCAGATTTGTTTATGCCGCAGCCCTTTCGTGTGGAGCCTGACGCCATCACTCAAGATGTGCTTGAGATGGTGGAGCGCGAGCGAGGGGCGCATTTTGGCGTTTTGGACGGGTTTTGGTTTGCGGTAGAGCGGCCACAGGCTCTTGAGGCGCTTGAGCAGTTTACCCGCGAGGCTTTGCCGCGTTTTGGCGATTATCAAGATGCGATGCTGACAGGGGAGCCGTTTCTTTATCACTCTGTTTTGGCGCAATATATTAATATCGGGCTTCTTGATCCGCTTGAAGTCTGTCGGCGGGTGGAGCGCGCTTATTATGAGGGGCAGGCTCCGCTCAATGCTGTGGAAGGTTTTATTCGTCAGATCATTGGCTGGCGCGAATACATGCGTGGAATCTACTGGCTTAAGCCTGAGGGCTATACTGATCAGAACTTCCTTGGTGCGCGCCGTGATCTGCCCCGGCTTTACTGGACAGGTGAAACAGGTATGGCGTGTATGGCAGCCGCGATTGGCCAGACACGTCAAGAGGCCTACGCGCATCATATCCAGAGGCTGATGGTGACAGGAAATTTTGCCATGCTGGCGGGAATTGATCCCAAGCAAGTCCATGAATGGTATCTGGCTGTGTATGCTGACGCTTATGAGTGGGTGGAAGCGCCCAATGTGATTGGCATGAGCCAGTTTGCCGATGGTGGTTTTCTGGGTTCAAAGCCCTATGCGGCGAGCGGAAACTACATCAACAAGATGTCGGATCATTGCGGCGGCTGTAAATACAGTGTGAGCCAGAAGACAGGTGAAGGGGCGTGTCCATTCAATGCTCTCTACTGGGATTTTCTCGTCCGCAATGAAGGCAAGCTGCGGGGCAACCCCCGTCTTGGGCAAATGTATGCCACGTGGGGGCGAATGAGTGAGATAAAGCAGCAAGAGTACCTTCAGAGCGCCGCGAAGACGCTGGAGGAGATCGAGACGCTATGAGGGGGCAAGACCTGCAAGTTGTCTGGTTCAAGCGTGATCTGCGGGCCTTTGATAACCGAGCTTTGGCGGCT
>NZ_JAQWYD010000068.1:0-6747 GCF_029254145.1 Lentibacter sp. | reverse complement strand
AAGAAATATGCCAAGGCGACACATAACACATGGGCGATGATCCTGCCCGATGGCACGCCACTCAAGTCAGACGATGGCGAAAGCGGAGCAGGTATGGTCATCGTGCGGATGCTGGAGCGCGAAGAGCTTTTGGGCCATGTGATCGTGGTGACACGGTGGTATGGTGGGAAGCATCTTGGGGGCGACCGTTTCCGTCATGTGCAAGATGCTGTCGCGGCCTATCTCAGCGCTTTTTTCCGCGGCGGTTAACCTTTGAAAAGGGGCTGATTCTAGGGGGGTGAAAAGCGTGCACACCCCGTGCGCAACCCGTGCACCGCCTGAACGGGTTTTGAAATTCGGCGTAAAACGGGCTGTTTGTTAAGGCCACGCGCGCTGATCAGCAGATAAACGCAACGTGCGGTCGGTTTGCGCTATGTCAAAGATATCTTGGATTTGGAGGGCCAGAGTGTAGCTCTGATGTGAGAAGGACGACCTCTATGACGCTTGCAACTTCTGCTTATACCGCTCCGCTTGGAAATCCTGCGCTTCACTTTGAGCTGACCCGCTTGGCGGCTGCCAATATGGGCGTGTGTATGAGCACAGCCATGGCCTCGGGCGCTTTGGGCGTGAAAGACCACGCCGACATGATCACTCGCTGCCGTAGCTGTCCGTTTGCGCAGGCTTGCATGGAGGCGCTGGCCGAAGGGCAAGTGCCGGCGGAGTGCGGCAACCGTTCGCTGCTTTTTCAACTGGCGGGGTGATCGGCGTTTAGAGCCGACCCCACAAATCATACTCGCCTGCCTCATCAACCTCGACAGATACGATCTGGCCGACTTCGAGGGCTTCTGTGCCTTCGTCGATAAAGAGGTTCCCGTCGATCTCGGGCGCATCGGCTTTCGTGCGGCAGGTGGCGATTCCGTCTTCGTCGATGTCGTCAATAATCACATCCATGCGCTGGCCGACTTTGGCGGCGAGCTTGGTCTCGGAGATGGCTTGAGCCTTCTCCATGAAGCGCTCCCACCGCTCTTGCTTGAGCGCTTCGGGGATGTGATCGGGCAGGGCATTGCTGCGCGCGCCTGCGACGTTTTCGTATTTGAAGCATCCGACGCGGTCGAGCTGGGCTTCGTCCATCCAGTCGAGCAGGGTCTGGAATTCTGCCTCGGATTCGCCGGGATAGCCGACGATAAATGTCGAGCGTAGCGTGATGTCAGGGCAGAGCTCGCGCCACTCATTGACCCGGTCAAGGGTGCGCTCGGCGTGGGCCGGGCGGGCCATCCGCTTGAGCGTCTCGGGGTGAGCGTGCTGAAAAGGGATATCAAGGTAGGGCAGGATCAGCCCTTCGCTCATCAGTGGGATAACTTCGCGCACCGAAGGATAGGGGTACACATAGTGCAGGCGCACCCATGCCCCGAGCGATCCAAGGTTGCGCGCGAGCGTTGTAATCGGCTGTTCGGTGAGGCCGCGGCGGACATCATTTGGCCAGTCGGTGCCGTAGGCGGAGGTGTCTTGAGAGATCACAAGAAGCTCTTGAACGCCGTTTTTAACAAGCTTTTCCGCCTCGCGCAGAACAGCTTTATGGGGCCGAGAGGCCAGACGGCCCCGCATATCGGGGATAATGCAGAACTTGCACTTATGGTTGCAACCTTCTGATATCTTTAGATAACTATAGTGGCGAGGTGTGAGACTCACACCAGAGGCAGGCAAGAGATCAATAAAGGGGTCGGGGCTGGGCGGCACGACCGCGTGCACGGCATCCAGCACCTGCTCATATTGGTGCGGGCCTGTCACCGCGAGGATCCGCGGGTGATGTTCGCGGATATAGTCAGGCTCTGCACCAAGGCAGCCAGTGACGATCACTTTGCCATTTTCGGCAAGTGCTTCGCCGATGGCGTCAAGGCTCTCGGCTTTGGCTGAATCCAGAAAACCGCAGGTGTTGACGATCACTGCATCGGCGCCTGAATAGTCTGGCGAGATCCCGTAGCCCTCGGCTCTGAGGCGCGTCAGGATGCGCTCGCTGTCGACCAATGCTTTGGGGCAGCCAAGCGAAACCATCCCGATTGTGGGCTGGCCTTCACGGCGTGTTTCAGAAAGCTGGGCGCGGGCGAGATCTGGACGCAGATCGGGGGGATTTTGTGACATGACGCTCCTATAGCGGCTGAATTGCGCTTGGGGAAGGGGGCGCATTGAGCAAGGTGATTGAAGCCTGTGGCGTGAGAGCATAGCCTTGGGCAAGTCAAAGGAGACGTCTTCACATGCGATTTTTGCGCTGGATATTTATTGCTGTATTTTTGTTTGTCGGTTTTGCTGCTGCGGGCCTCATGCTTTTGCCAAAAGAGCGGATTGCCAAGGTGGCGAGTGCAGAGATGTCCAAGGCGCTTGGGCGCGAGGTTTTGATTTCGGGTGATATTGGTTTGAGTGTCTGGCCCGTGTTGGGCGTGAAGACGGGGCCTGTGCAGATCGCTGGGCCAGAATGGGACACAGCACCTTTGCTCAAGGCGGACGCGCTGAGTATCGGGGTGGGCGCGGCAGCGGCCCTCAAGCGGGAGATTGAAATCCGCCGTGTTGAGCTTGTTTCCCCCGAGATCAATCTGATCACGGCTAAGGACGGGCGGGTGAGCTGGGCCTTTGGCGAGAGCACAGATGCGGCAGGCGCCACCGAGGGCAGCAAGGGTGTGACGCCCTTTGGCCTTGCGCGCGCGACATTGACAGGCGGGACAGTTTTGATTGACGACCGCCGTGCTGGCACGCGGGAAAAACTCACGGGTCTGGATGTGGCCCTTTCTATGCCCAAGATTGCAGGGCCTGCGACACTCAATCTGAGCGGTTTGCGCGGTGGGGCCGCGCTGCGCCTTGAGGGGACGGTGGGCAATGCAAGTGACTTGATTGCGGGCAGGCTTACGCCTGTGACAGCGCGCTTTGAGGCTGCCGGCGGCAGCGCGCGCTTTGAGGGGCGGATGAGCCAAGCGCTTGAGGCCGAAGGGCAGCTGAGCTTGAGCACATCAAGCACCTCGAAGTTTATGCAAAGCCTTGGATTGGGCGCAGCAGAGCTGCCACGCGGCATGGGACAAGCGATTGATATGACCGCGCAAGTCACGTTTTCGGGCGGAGAGGTTGTGAACCTGCGCGGCATGAGCTTGACGCTTGATCAGAACACGTTGACGGGCGATGCGGACATTCGGCTTGGCGGGGCGAAGCCGCAGATCACTGCGAAGCTGGCGGCGGGGCCGCTTGATTTTGCGTCGCTCGCCGCAGAAGGGGGCAGCGGCGGCGGCGGCGAGAGCCGTTCTGGCTGGAGCAAGACGACGATTGATGCAAGCGGGCTGGCGGCTGTGAATGCTGAAATGAGCCTTGCGGTGCAATCACTTGATGCGGGGATGATCAAGCTGGGCGCGAGCCGTCTGGGCGTGAGCTTGGACAATTCTCGGCTTGTTTTGAAACTTCCCAAGGCGACAGGCTATGGCGGGGAAATCTCTGGCGAATTTGTGGTGAACAACCGCGGCGGGCTGTCTGTGGGTGGGAACTTGAACATTTTGCAGGCCGATGTGAAGCCGCTTCTTGTCGATCTGATGGGCGTTGAGCGGCTTTCGGGGAAGGGTGACGGCTTCGTTAAATTTCTTGGATCGGGGGAAAATCTGGACGCAATCATGAATTCGCTGTCAGGCAACGGCGGGCTCGCTATGGCGGGGGGGACAATTTCGGGCTTGGACCTCAACGGGCTCATGGGCACGGGCAATGGCACCAAAGGCACGACTGTTTTTGACAAGCTCGGCGCGAGCTTTGACATCAAGGCAGGTGTCTTGAGCAATGACAATCTGAACATGACGCTGCCGCGGATCACGGCGACGGGCAAAGGCGTTGTGGGGCTTGGCGCGCAGACGATCAACTACGTGTTTACGCCTGTAGCGCTGAAGGCCAGCAGCGGCAAGGACCTTGCCTTTCCTGTCAAGATTTACGGGCCCTGGAGCAACCCGAAGATCATCCCTGACCTGAGCGCGGCGATTGATCTGAACTTCAAGGAGAAGAAGGAAGAAGTGAAGCAAAAGGTCGATACTGTGATTAAGCAGAAGGTTCAGGAAGAGCTTGGTGTGACTGTGGGTGAGGGGCAAAGCGTGGAAGATGCTGTGAAGCAGGGCGTCGAGGACAAGCTGAAGAAAGAGTTGTTCAAGATTTTCGAATGATTGGTTTTTGGGGTCGAATTGCGCTGCGCGCAATCCGACCCGCTGGGGGACCAGTCCCCCAGACCCCCTGGGATATTTTTGAAGAGAAGAAGCTGTGAGGGAGGCTCTTGAGGGTTAGCTGCGCGGGAGGGCGAGCTGCGTCACCGTCATTTGGAGGGCATCGCCGCTGTCGGGCTTGTTGCGGATGAGGATCACACCCCATTTTGCGTCACTTCCCGCTGGCGCGGCGCTGGTAAAGGTTCGAAAGAGATCCCATGGCAGTGGATCGCCGTTGTCAGCGAGCTCTGGCAGGTTTTCTTTGATGAGCGAGACGATCAGCGCGACGGCAGTGTCGCGCTGGGCCTCTGTCATCAGGCGGGTGGCGTCTTTGACTTCGCAGCGGTGGCGCGTCTGGATGGCTTGCAGGCCGGCGGCGTCGAGCCGTGTGATGCGCTGCGCCTTTTCGGGCAGGTCTAAATGTGGGTCGGCCCCGCTGCTTTGCACTCTGGCGAGGCGGCTGAGGCAGTGGGTTTCAAACAGCATCGCATAGGCGCTTGCGGGGTCGGGCGGATTGGCGGTTTGCCAGAGGGCGCGGCCCGACAGGCCTGCCAACATGAGAATGGCCGCTGCAAAGGCGAGGTGGCTTGGCTTCATCCGCCCTGTTTCCTCAAGCGTGGATTGCGCCGTCGCCACAGGCGAGGGCGGCTTCGCGCACGGCTTCGCTGTAGGTCGGGTGCGCGTGGCATGTCATTGCGACATCTTCCGCGGAGGCGCCGAACTCCATGGCCACACAGAGCTCGTGGATCATATCGCCAGCGGCGGGGCCGATGATGGCGGCGCCAAGCACACGGTCTGTTGCGGCATCGGTGATGATTTTGACGAAGCCGTCGCCTTGGTGGACCGCCTTGGCGCGGGCGTTGCCCATGAACATGAATTTGCCAACCTTGGTTTTGACGCCCTCTTCCTTGAGCTGGGCCTCTGTTTTGCCAACTGTCGCCACTTCGGGGGAGGTATAGACCACGCCCGGGATGACGCCGTAGTTTACGTGTCCGTGCTTGCCTGCCATGACTTCAGCGACAGCCATGCCCTCGTCTTCAGCTTTGTGGGCGAGCATTGGCCCTTCAATCACATCGCCGATGGCGTAGAGCCCTGCGACATTGGTTTGCCAATGGGCGTTGGTTTTGATCTGGCCACGGGGGGTCATCTCGACGCCGAGCGCTTCAAGGCCGAGGCCGTTGACGTAGGGCTTGCGGCCTGTGGCGACGAGAACGATATCGGCTTCGATGGTGGCCTCTGTATCGTCCTTTTTGGTTTTGTAAGTGACGGTCGCCTTGCCTTTGCCTGCCTTGGCTGACTGGACGGCAGCACCCATGACAAAGGTCAGGCCCTGCTTCTCAAGGATTCGCTTGAATGTGCGCTGCACGTCGGCGTCCATGCCGGGGGTGATCGCGTCCATGTATTCCACTACGGTGACTTCAGAACCGAGACGGGCATAGACAGAGCCAAGCTCAAGCCCGATCACGCCTGCGCCGATGACGACAAGTTTCTTCGGGATTTTGGCGAGGGTGAGTGCGCCTGTGGAGGAGACGATTGTTTTCTCGTCGATCTCGACACCCGGGAGCGTCGCGGGGGCGGAGCCAGAGGCGACGACGATATGCTTTGCCTCATGGGTTTCGTCGCCGACTTTGACTTTGCCAGCCTCGGGGATGGAGCCCCAGCCTTTGAGCCAGTCGATTTTGTTTTTCTTGAAAAGAAACTCGATGCCGCCTGTGTTCTGGCCGATGGTCTCGTCTTTATAGGCGAGCATTTGCTTCCAGTCGACGGACGGGCTTTTGCCCTTGAGGCCCATGGCGGCGAAGTTGTGCTCGGCTTCGTGCAGCATGTGGGAGGCGTGCAGGAGGGCCTTGGACGGAATGCAACCGACGTTGAGGCAGGTGCCGCCCAATGTGTCGCGGCCTTCGACCACGGCTGTTTTGAGACCAAGCTGGGCGCAGCGGATGGCGGAGACATAGCCGCCGGGACCGGCGCCGATGATGATTACGTCATATGATGCCATGGGGAGGCTCCTTTGTGGGCTGATGCGCGGCTCAGACGAGCGATGCAAGGATCATGAGAAGGGTGGCGAAAAGGCCCACGGCCCAGACGAGGCTGCGCCAAGGGCGCAAGTCATAGGCATAGGCTGGAATATAAAGCACGCGGGCGCTGAGATAGCCCCAAGCGCAGGCGGCTGTGAAGGGCGAGGCGGCTTGGCCAAGAGTCACGACGAGCACGGCGATTGTGAAAAGGATGAGGCCTTCGAAATGGTTGTTCAAGGCGCGGCCCAAGCGGGCCGTCTTGTGAGACATGTCGCGGCTTGGCGGACGGTCGCGCGCGGACATGGTGTAGCCTGACCCGAGCTCAAGATTTGCGGGGATGGCGTAGAGCACGAATTGCACCGCTTGAAGCAGGGCGGCGAGCGCGAGGGCGGTGAGCTCTGGGGTCATGCTGTGGGCGCTCCGGTGTTTGGGGAGGCGGGGCGCGCACAGGCTGCGCACCCCGAGTGTGATGATTAGAGGTCCATCAAGAGGCGCTGTGGGTCTTCCAGCGCTTCCTTGACGCGCACGAGGAAGGT
>NZ_JAQWYD010000060.1:0-29584 GCF_029254145.1 Lentibacter sp. | reverse complement strand
CCTCTTCCTTGCAGGCGTTATCCCTGGTCTTCTTCTCGTACTGCTATTTATGGTATGGTCGCTGTACTCGACCTGGCAGTCTGGGAACAAAGAACTTTTGAACGCAGGTAACTATACTTGGAAAGAAAAGTTCGAGATCCTGCCGCGCGTGTTGCCGTTCCTCGCTATTATCATCGGCGTGCTCTACGCCATGTATGGCGGCATAGCTACGCCGTCAGAAACCGCCGCCGTTGGAGCGCTTCTCTGTCTCATGATCGCAATGATCATCTACAAACTCTGGAACCCGAAAGATCTGTGGGTCGTGCTGCGCGACAGCACCAAAGAGAGTGTGATGATCCTCTTCATCATCGCAGCTGCTGGTGTCTTCTCCTACATGCTCTCGAGCCTTTTCATCACGCAAGCGATTGCCGAATGGATAGGCACTCTGAATGTGAACCGCTGGGTGCTCATGACCTTCGTTATGTTGTTCCTTCTGGTCGCGGGCTTCTTCCTGCCTCCGGTGGCCGTGATCCTGATGGCGGCACCAATCCTGTTACCCATCATAACAACGGCAGGTTTTGACCCTATTTGGTTTGCAGTTGTCCTGACGATCAACATGGAGATCGGGCTTATATCACCACCGGTGGGTCTGAACCTCTATGTGATCAACGGCATTGCGCCAGATATCTCACTGAAGACCATTTTGAAGGGCTCCTTGCCGTTTGTGGCCTGTATGGTTGTTGCAATCATCCTGCTCTGCTTCTTCCCCGGTTTGGCGACATGGCTGCCCGACGTCGTTATGGGAGAGGCGATATGAGCTACTTTGGCGATTTGATATCGACGGTCTTTGACCGTCGGTATCGCCGGGCGCGGCAGGACGAGGTCGATGAACGGACAACGGAAAGCCTGTGTAGCGCGCTCTTAAGCAGCTATGGCGAGGTGTCGGGCGTGACCTTGGCGCGCAATCTGCTCGATCGCTACGCAGGAATGTCGCTTGGCGAAAAGACAGAGTTTTTCCAGTTCGTCACGCTTAAATTGGAGATTGATCCGGACGCGGTCATCTCAACGCTTCAAGCGTATCGCGACAAACCTGGCAAAAGCACCTACCGCACCTTTGCGGCGGCCTGTGAACCAAAACGGCAAGAACTTGCACGCCGTTTGAACCAGGTTCCCGGTGCTACAGTGCAGCTCGTTTCCATGCGCAAAGATCTTCTGGAGATCATGCGGGAGCGCCCGGAGCTTGAGCCTTTAGATGTTGATTTCAAGCATCTCTTCAGCTCTTGGTTTAATCGCGGCTTTCTGGTCCTGCGGCCAATCAATTGGGAAAGCCCTGCTGAAATCCTCGAAAAGATCATCGCTTATGAGGCGGTCCATGCCATCGACAGCTGGGACGATCTGCGGCGGCGATTGAAACCATCAGACCGTCGCTGTTTTGGCTTCTTCCACCCGGCCATGCCTGATGAGCCATTGATCTTCGTGGAAGTTGCGTTGACGAAGGGTATCCCCAACTCGGTCCAGGGCCTCTTGGCAGATGATCGCATCGCGATAGACGCTGAGGAAGCCGATACAGCCGTGTTTTACTCAATTTCCAACTGCCAAAAGGGCCTTGCAGGCATTTCATTCGGAAACTCGCTCATCAAGCAGGTTGTGTCGGACCTTTCGAAGGATCTGCCGGGCCTGAGTACTTTCGTGACGCTCTCACCTATCCCGGGCCTGAATAAATGGCTTGGAGGGGCGGCACACGATGCCCTGAAATCAGAAGACAATCAGGCATTGGCTTCCCACTATCTGCTCGAAGCGAAAAGATCCGACGGAATGCCCTTTGACCCGGTTGCCCGGTTCCATCTTGGAAATGGCGCGCTGGTCCACGCCGTGCACGCTGATGCTGATATTTCTGAAAATGGTCGGCGTCAGTCCAACGGGACGATGGTGAACTACCTTTATGACCTAAACCAAATTTCGCAAAACCATGAACGCTTCGTCGGCGAAAAGACCGTCGTGGCCTCCGACGCCGTTAAAGCATTGAGCGCGTCTGTGACCGCAGACGCCTAGGAGAATCAAGATGCCCAATCCTCTTTTTGATACCTTATTTGGACAACACCAGGGCAAGACCACGAGCTTCTTGCAGATGGCGGATGGCTCCACTATCACGCATAATGATTTCCTAGAATTGGCGGCCCAGTATGCCAATCTTCTTGTCCAGCTGGGCGTTCAGCCGGGCGACCGTATCGCAGTTCAAGTTGCCAAGTCGCCACAAGCCGTCGCTGTTTACGCGGCCTGCGTGCAAGCTGGAATCGTGTTTTTGCCGCTGAACACGGCGTATACTGCGGATGAAGTCTCCTATTTCGCCGAAAACAGCGGTGCGCGGCTAATTCTGTGTGATGGCAAACGCTCCGAGGCGTTGGAACCTGTTGCTAAGGCTTGCGGCGCGACCCTGGAGACGATGAACGCCGATGGAAGCGGAAGTTTTGCGATGCAAGCTGACGTCATGCCAAGCAGGTTTTCCACGGTCGAGCGCTCCAAAGACGATCTGGCAGCCTTCCTTTACACTTCTGGCACAACGGGCCGCTCAAAGGGTGCTATGCTGACCCAAGGCAACCTGCTGTCCAACTGTAAGGCGCTGGCAAGTGAGTGGAGGTTCACGGCAGCAGACTCGCTTCTGCATGCACTCCCGATTTTCCACACCCACGGCCTCTTTGTCGCCACCAATATTACGCTTTTGGCAGGTGGAAAGCTCTTGTTTCTCCCCAAGTTCGACCTTGATGTGATCTTGGATCTCATGCCTCAAGCCACGACAATGATGGGCGTTCCGACATTCTACACCCGGCTATTGGGCAACGAACGCTTCACGCGGACAGCGGCACAGCACATGCGCCTCTTTGTGTCCGGCTCAGCGCCTCTGTTGGCCGAAACGCACGTCCACTTTGAAGAACGGACCGGCCATCGCATTTTGGAACGCTACGGGATGACCGAGACGAACATGAACACGTCGAACCCCTATGATGGCGAAAGGCGCCCAGGGACAGTTGGTTTCCCGTTACCTGGCGTGGAGATAAAGATCACTGACAGCAACACCGGCGAGACAGTCCCTCAAGGTGAGATCGGAGAGATCGAGGTCCGGGGACCAAATGTCTTCAAGGGCTATTGGCAGATGCCGGAAAAAACGGCCGAGGAACTGCGCCCGAACGGCTTTTTTATCACTGGCGATTTGGGTCAGATTGACGAAGACGGCTATCTGCACATCGTCGGGCGAAGCAAAGACCTGATTATCTCCGGCGGCTATAACATCTACCCAAAAGAGATTGAGCTCTTGCTCGACGAGGAAGAAGGCGTACTAGAGAGCGCCGTGATCGGCGTTCCACATCCCGACTTTGGCGAGACCGTTGTCGGCATTCTCGTCGCTGAAGGCAAAGCCGATCTCGATCTCGACGGCATCAAGAAGAGAATTGGTGCATCGCTTGCGCGTTTTAAACACCCGCAGCGACTGGTGGTACTTCCGGAATTGCCCCGCAACACGATGGGTAAAGTTCAGAAGAAAGAACTCCGCGAACAATTCAAAGACATATTCATGCCCGCTCTCTCCCCCTCACCGAACGCCCCATTAACTTAACTTCCGTTAACAAACCCTCGATTCAGGCGGTGCACGGGTTGTGCACGCTTTTCACCCCCCTGTTTTCGGGCGTCAAAACACACGTTAACCAAGCGGGACGCTGCTCAATTTGAGGCTTTTTTGGTACTCAACAAAAGCGAGGTTTCCGAAGTTGCGACCCCGTCCAACTTGCGGATACGCGCCAGAACCTCGTCAAAAGCTTCAAGGCTGTCCGTGCCGATTTCGGCGATCGCATCCCAACGTCCATTGGTGCTATGCACGCCTCTCACAGCGGAAAATCCCGCCAGCTGACGCAGAATTCTTTCGGTTCCACGGCCCTCGATTCCGATCATCATCAACCCCCTCACAGGGTCCGCAAGACGATCCTCTTTCAGCACCACAGAATAGCCCAAAATCACCCCCCGCGCCTCCAGCCGCGCGAGCCGCGCCCGTACCGTCGCGCGCGTCACTCCAAGCTGCGCAGCAAGGTCAGAATGTGAGGCCCGTGCATCGTGCCGCAGGGCCGAAATCAGGTTTTGGTCAAGATCATCCATCTTGGTCACTTTTTTATATCAATCTGATAAATCTATCAACTAAATGATCACTTTGGAAGCTATATCACCTCTCATTTAGTCCATAATCTTCTCTCAAACCGCGACAGGAAAAGGCTTCAAAACCATGCGTGACATCATTCTCATTGGCGCTCCAATGGATTCTGGCAAGCGCCGAAAAGGCTGCCTCATGGGGCCAGACGCCTACCGGACTGCAGGCCTTTCCGAGGCCCTTACAGGCCTAGGCTATCGGGTCCGCGATTGGGGCAATCTCGCCCCCGCCGAGCACGCGCCTGATGACCCCGAAGCGCGCATTTACAAGCACCATGAAACTGTGGGTTGGACCAACCGCCTCTGGCGCACAGGCAAGGACGCAATGGCCAAAGGTTTGCCAATCTTTCTTGGGGGTGACCATGCTCTTTCGCTCGGCTCGGTCGGTGGCGTGAACGCCTATTCAACTGAAAAGAATCAGCCCCAGTTCTTGCTCTGGCTGGATGCCCACACCGACTACCACACCCCCGAAACGACTGATTCAGGCAATCTTCACGGAACCCCGATAGGCTATGTCACAGGCCGCAAAGGCTTCGCAGGCTTCCCCAAAGTCGAGCGCCCAATTCCTGAAGAAAACGTTTGTATTCTTGGACTTAGGTCCGTTGACGCTGCCGAGCGAGAAGCGATGCAAGACACCAATATTCATGCCTATGACATGCGCCGCATTGATGAAACAGGGATTGCAAAGCCGCTGGCTGCTTTTCTCAACAAGGTTAAGAAAGCCAATGGCGCGCTCCATGTCAGCCTTGATGTAGATTTCCTCGACCCCGCTTTCGCCCCCGCTGTCGGCACGACCGTGCCCGGCGGCGCAACCATCCGTGAGGCACATCTGGTCATGGAAATGATCTGTGATTCAGACCTGATGAGCTCGCTGGATCTTGTCGAGCTCAATCCCTTCCTCGATGAGCGCGGCCGCACGGCACAGGTGATGGTCGATCTGGCCGCCTCCGCCCTTGGGCGGCGTGTGTTTGACCGCCCGACACGGGCTTTTTCATAAGGATAACAGAATGTTAAATCCATCACCCAAAGCCTACGTCCCCTTCGTTTCCGTCGACAACATGATGAAACTGGTGCACCATATCGGGCTCGAAAATATGCTGCTTGGCCTCGCACAAGAGATTGAAAACGACTTCAAACGCTGGGAGCTTTTTGACAAGACCCCCCGTGTGGCAAGCCACTCCGATGTGGGGGTGATCGAGCTTATGCCAACTTCCGACGGTGAAGCATATGGCTTCAAATATGTAAACGGCCACCCGAAGAACATCTCGGAGGGCTTACAAACCGTCACCGCCTTTGGTCTTCTGGCTGATGTTTACACAGGCTACCCCACCCTGCTCAGCGAGATGACCATGCTCACGGCAATCCGAACGGCAGCGACTTCCGCTATGGCCGCAAAACACCTTGCGCCAAAAGGCGCCAAGACGATGGCTATGATCGGCAATGGCGCCCAATCTGAGTTCCAGACGCTGGCTATGAAGGCCATCATCGGACTGGAGGCGGTTCGGCTCTATGATATCGACCCAGAAGCGACAGAAAAGGCCGCTCGCAATCTTGAGGGCATGGGAGTGAAGGTCACCAAATGTAAATCGGCCGAGGAGAGCATGGAAGGTGCAGAGATCATCACAACCTGTACCGCCGACAAACAATGTGCCACGATCCTAACAGATAACATGATCGGCGCAGGTGTTCATATCAACGCCATCGGCGGTGACTGCCCTGGCAAGACAGAACTTGCCGCAAAAATCCTGCATCGCGCTGATATATTTGTTGAATTTCCGACCCAAACACGTATCGAGGGCGAAATTCAACAGCTTCCGCAGGACCATCCTGTGACGGAGTTATGGCAAGTGATCACAGGCCAGGCAAAAGGCCGCACGAGCGATAAACAGATCACGTTGTTTGACAGCGTAGGGTTTGCAATCGAAGATTTTTCCGCACTCCGCTACGTGCGCGAACACATCAAAGGCACCGACTTCTTTCAAAATCTGGATATGCTAGCAGATCCTGATGACCCACGGGATCTCTTCGGAATGCTCAAACGCGCTGGTTAAAAAAAGCCCCCCAAGCAGAAGCTTCGGGGGCTTTTCTTATGTTTCAATCGCGCGCAAAGCCTTGCTTGAGGGGAACAGGCTCGGCTTTAAGCGAGCGTTAGCCGTCTTGGTTGATCGTGCCAGCTTCCTCTGCGGCTGTGATCTCATCTGCATCGAGCAAACCGTCATCATTGATATCCATTTCCGAGAAGCTCTCGGCTGTCATATCTGGGTTTACGGTCTGTAGTTCGTCAACAGTCACGGCACCATCGCCATTGGTATCGAGCTCTGCAAGCATATCAGCGCTGGCAAGCATAGGTGTCAGAAGCGTCGCAAGAGCGGCCAGTGCAAGCGTTGTCTTTTTCATGGTCTTTTCCTTATATTTCAGGGGGTTTTACGTAGGAGCCGTTGGGTCTTAGCCATCCGTGCTCATCATGCCTGCTTCTTCAGCAGTCTTGATTTCTGTGTCGTCAAGTGAACCATCGGCATTTGCGTCCATCGTCTCAAAGTCTTCGGTGGTAACGCTGGGCCAAACAGCCTGGACCTCTTCCAATGACAAGACGCCGTCACCATTGGTATCCACTTCAACGGCGCTGTTGCTCATCGCGAGCGCAGGTGAGATCGCTGTCACAAGTGCTGCCATGGTCAGTGCAAATCTGTTCATCATTCATCCTACAAGTTGAGGAAGGCGGGTTTGCCTTCTCGGCTGAGATAATCCCCATTTTTTGAATTCGAACAGCGCCATCTGAGCGCCTCCCCAAAACGTGCTAAAAGCCGCCAAAACTCCCCGATTTGGCAGGCGCTTGTGCGCTCAATGGTTCGCTGCACAGAGGTTTGAGCCATTTGGCGCACAAGACTCATATCGACTTTGGCAAAGTCGCGCTTATGCAATTCAGCCGCTCATGGACCACTTGCAAGATCAAGCGCTGATCTCTATTTCATAGCACCATTTGATTTCTCAAAAAGACGAACTTTTGACGCCTGCGCCTTGATTCTACACAAAAAAGGGGAGCCGCCTGGGCCCCCCGTAAAGTTTCGCCATTCAGGCTCAGTTATATATCACCGCTCGTAGTTTTATGCCTGCGGCCTGAACGCGTTCCGGGGCGAGCACACCCGCCCCGTGACTTTTAGGAGCACCCTGAGGTCGCTCCACATGTGTTGCACTTCATGCAGGTTCCATTGCGCACGAGTGTGTAATTGCCACAATCGCCACAGGCTTCGCCTTCATAGCCCTGCATTTTAGCTTTTGTCCGCTCATCCATGCTCAGAGCTGTTGTGCTTGTGGTGGTGGCAAGACTCTCGCCCATCACAACTGCACTCACAGACCCGCCTGATGTCTCCGGCACAAGCGTATTCAATGCCGTGACCGGGTCACCCGAGGCCATTGCCATACCACCAAAGCTTTGTCCGCCCTGAAGTACAACAAGTTCCTGAGGGAGGCGTTTGCGCAGGTAGCCTGTGGAGCTGATCTGCTTGAGCACTTCGAGCGAGCGAGATGCCGAGCCTTCACTCATTTCCTGAATGTTGCTCACGCCCTCTTCTTCGCCACGCCCCAAGTCATCAAAGCTTGCGCCCGATGGTTTGACATGCGCGAGGTCCGTGCGATCCAGGTAAGATACGGCCAGCTCACGGAAGATATAGTCCAGGATCGAAGTGGCATTCTTGATACTGTCATTGCCTTGGACCATGCCAGCAGGCTCAAACTTTGTGAACGTGAAGGCGTCAACGAACTCCTCCAGCGGCACGCCATATTGAAGCCCAACCGAAACCGCGATCGCGAAGTTGTTCATCATCGCACGGAAGCCAGCACCCTCTTTGTGCATATCAATGAAGATTTCACCGAGTGAACCGTCTTGGTATTCGCCCGTCCGCAAGTATACCTTGTGGCCGCCAACAACTGCTTTCTGCGTATAGCCTTTACGGCGCTCGGGCATCTTCTCACGGTGAGATTTAACGATCTCTTTGATGATCACTTTCTCAACGATCTTTTGGGCGAGAACAGCCGCCTTTTCTTGGCTAGAACCGCTCTCAAGAATTTCGAGCGCCTCATCATCATCTTCTACGAGGGCAGATGCCAAAGGCTGGCTGAGCTTGGAGCCATCGCGATAGAGCGCATTGGCCTTCACACCGAGCGACCATGATAGCTCATAGGCTTTCTGACAGTCTTCGATTGTCGCATCATTTGGCATGTTGATCGTCTTGGAGATCGCACCAGAGATAAAGCTCTGGGCCGCTGCCATCATATAGATATGCGCCGTTACAGAGAGATATCGCTTGCCCCGCTTGCCACATGGGTTGGCACAGTCAAACACGTTGTAGTGTTTTTCTGCCAAGTGCGGCGCGCCTTCCAGTGTCATGGTTCCGCAAACGTGATCATTTGCTGCGTCAACATCGGCACGCGTGTAGCCAAGATGCTTGAGCATATCAAACGTCGGATCATTAAGCTTCTCAGCAGGGATACCCAAGGTACCTGTGCAGAAGGCTTCGCCAAGTGTCCACTGGTTGAAGACAAAGCGAATGTCAAAAGCCGTGCCAAGCGCGTTTTCGATCTTGTCGATCTCTGGCTGACCAAAGCCGTGCCCGATCAGCGAGGTATGGTTAATGCCTGGGGCATTGCCCAATGTGCCGTGACCGACCGCATAGGAGACAATCTCTTCGATCTGGGCCGAGCCATAGCCGAGTTTTTCAAGAGCAGCAGGCACTGACTGGTTGATGATCTTGAAATAGCCACCACCCGCAAGTTTCTTGAACTTCACAAGCGCAAAGTCAGGCTCAATCCCTGTGGTATCGCAATCCATAACAAGGCCGATTGTACCAGTCGGTGCAATCACGGAGACTTGCGCGTTACGGAACCCGTTCTTTTCACCGAGTTTGAGAGCTTCGTCCCAGACCGCCATCGACAAGTCGATCAGCTGGCTATCGGGGCAATTCTTCAGATCAAGAGGAACAGGTTTGATTTCGAGATTTTCATATCCTTCTGTCGCCCCGTAGGCCGCGTTGCGGTGGTTGCGAATGACGCGGAGCATGTGCTCACGGTTGCGCTCGTAACCCGGGAATGCCCCCAGTTCGCCCGCGATTTCGGCAGATGTGGCATAAGCAACACCCGTCATGATGGCAGTAAGTGAAGCACCAATCGCGCGGCCCTCATCGCTATCGTAACCAAGACCAAGGTTCATCAAGAGGCCACCAATATTGGCATAGCCCAGACCCAAGGTGCGGAAGTCGTAAGAACGCTGTGCAATCTCTTTTGACGGGAACTGCGCCATCATCACTGAGATTTCGAGCGTAACCGTCCAAAGGCGTGACGCGTGCATGTAGTCTTCCGCTTGGAACTTACCGTCCTTGAGGAAGGTCAGCAGGTTCATCGAGGCAAGGTTACAGGCAGTGTCATCAAGAAACATGTATTCCGAGCATGGGTTTGATCCGCGGATCTCTCCATCTTCTGGGCAGGTGTGCCACTCGTTTACAGTGTCGTGGAACTGGATTCCGGGATCGGCACAGGCCCAAGCCGCGTGACCGACATCTTCCCAAAGCTTGCGTGCTTTGATGGTTTTAGCAACGGTGCCATCCGTACGGCGGATCAACTCCCAATCTGCATCATCTTTCACAGCCTTAAGATATGCATTTGTGACGCGGATCGAGTTGTTTGAGTTTTGACCTGATACCGACGCGTAGGCTTCCGAGTCCCAATCCGTGTCATAGGTAGGGAATTCAATGCTGCCAAAGCCCTGTTTGGCATAGTCGAGCACGCGCTTGACGTATGTCTCTGGAATATGGACTTTTTTCGCTCCACGGATGGCCGCTTTAAGCTGTTCATTCTTCTTTGGGTCAACGGAGTCTTCTGTTGAGCCGTCCCATGTACGGATAGCGACAAAGATTTCGTTGAGCTTTTCTTCATGCAGTTTGGAGCCAGCGACGATCGACGCAACCTTCTGCTCCTCTTTCACCTTCCAGTTGATATATTCTTCGATATCAGGGTGATCCGCATCGACGATAACCATCTTTGCCGCGCGGCGTGTTGTGCCGCCAGATTTGATAGCGCCGGCTGCACGGTCGCCAATCTTGAGGAAGCCCATAAGGCCAGAAGATTTGCCGCCCCCTGAAAGCGCCTCATTTGAGGCACGCAAGTGGCTAAAGTTCGTGCCCGTGCCTGAGCCGTATTTAAAGAGACGCGCTTCACGTACCCAAAGGTCCATGATGCCGCCATCGCCAACCAGATCATCTTTGACCGACTGGATAAAACAGGCATGTGGCTGCGGGTGCTCATAAGCCGACGTGGATTTAGTCAGCTCACCCGACTGGTAATCCACATAAAAGTGGCCTTGCCCTGGTCCATCAATGCCATATGCCCAATGTAGCCCTGTATTAAACCATTGCGGAGAGTTCGGCGCCGCGCGCTGCGTGGCAAGCATGTGGCGCATTTCGTCATAATAGGCGCGCGCATCATCCTCTGTTGAGAAGTAACCGCCCTTCCAGCCCCAGTAAGCCCATGCGCCCGCGAGACGGTCAAAAACTTGCTTGGCAGAAATTTCACCCGTCTTCTCGGTGGTGTCCGTCGCGGGCACTGAGCGCCACAAAAACTCAGGAACATCCTTTTCTTTCACTTTCTTCAAGGCTGTTGGCACACCTGCTTTGCGAAAGTATTTTTGGGCAATCACATCCGAGGCCACTTGGCTCCACTGCTTAGGAACCTCTACGTCGTCCAGTTTGAAAACGATCGTGCCGTCAGGATTGCGGATTTCTGAGACTGTCGTAACAAACTCAACATCTGCATACGCGTCTTTGCCTGCCTCAGTGAATTTTCTATCAATTTTCATAGCTCTGCCTAGCCCTCTGTGCCTTAAGTTTTAAAATCATTGCCCTCCGACCACATATTTCTGGTCAGCCCCCTTTTTGAGCCAGACACGCCATGCAGATGCCAAGGATAAGGGCTGCGTGGAAATAAACCACGCGCCAAAACTGCGCTCGAAGCGAGCGATATGTCTGTGACTTAAACCTGTTCCTGCCCGACTGTTGACCCCTATATGTTGTGGTCTTTCATCTGACTGACACTATCTGGCGTATTTGCGCAGCGCAGGTCAACGGAAACTTTTACAAAAATTGTGCAATTTAGAGTTGACGCGAACAAGTTTGAGGAAAGGGGAAGCTTCTCCCTGATTCATCCACCGGCGAGTTTTGGAACCTACGCCGTTTGCTCATTTGGGCTTCAAGACAGAAAGCCTTGTCTTTCGGTGGGGTTAGAACAAAAGCCTAAAGAAACAGCCACGCGAGATGCCTCTTTTATCCACTGCCGTGGATAAATTTGATAGCCTTGCGTTAACTTTTAAAAAAACTTCATACCGTCACGCCCCGTTTGCTTTCGGACGAGGCGCAGACGCGTGAACCGTAGATTCGCCAACAAGTGATTCTGGTTAACGCTCGTCCATCACGAACATCAAAAAGTGATGTTAAGTGTATTCGACATTCATCATGGCGATGCACGACACCAACAAAAAAGCCCCGTCTCGAAAAACGACGGAGCTTTTTTTGTAGTGTAAATGGTCGGGACGGTAAGATTCGAACTTACGACCCCCTGTACCCAAAACAGGTGCGCTACCAGGCTGCGCTACGCCCCGGACCGAGCGCTTCTATAAGCGGCATCCGCTCTGCTTGTCCATACTCAATCGGCAAGAAAATGTCAGGTGACTGAAGTTTCCGTTCCACGCCGCTCTTCAAGCGCTCCAGCAATGGATTCAGCGCGCGCCGCAAGCTCGGCCAGGCTGTCACTGACTGATGCAGGAACGACAGGCACTTCGATCCGTTCAGGTTCGGGCTTTGGCAAGGAACTCATCCGCGCAAGCTCGCCTTCCAACTCCGCAATACGGGCATCACGAGTCTTAAGCTTGTCCTCAACGCCTGCAGTCTTATCTGCGAGCATCAGGCCTGCCATCAACAGCATGCGTGGCTCAGGCAAACGCCCTATCTGGTTTGTCAGCGTGCTGGCCTCAACATCCAGCATGGCCGCGGCACTGTGAACGTAATGTTCTTCCCCTTCTTGGCATGCGACTTCAAAAACGCGGCCACCGATCTCTATTTTTACTTCAGGCATTATACATTCTCCTCAAGCTGCGGCAGCTGGCCATTTAGCGCCAATCCAATTGTCTCGGCAATCGCTTCGGCCTCCGCCCTATCGACAGCGCGAGATGCACGTAGCCCCTCAAGCTCCGCAAGCATGGCTTTATTTATGAGGTGAGGTTCTCCAACCCCTTTTTCGTTTGCCTCTCTCAAGGCCGCATTTGAACTGCGTAGCTGCTCGTTGGCCGCGCGCATGCGCTGCATTTCCATATCAAGCTTCGCCGTCGCCATACGTTGTGTTTCCAGCTCAGCCTCAAGTACCTCCCGCGCAGCGTCATATTTCTCTCGCAGTTTCTTGTTGCGCTCCTCCAGCTGACCGCTGACAAGCTTTTCTTCTTCTAGCTCAGCGCGCAACTGGACAAGCTCTTCTGGGTTAACACTTGCTGGAGATACCGCTTCAAGGTTGTCCACATGTTTGCCAATTCGGTCCAGCGCTGCTGTGATACGACGTTCGAGCTCTTCAATATTACTCATCTGCACTTCCTCAATACCCGTGCCTGTTGCGCATTTCGGTCCGCCCAAGCGAATCAAGCGGCCACTCTCTGCCGTGGCTTCCAAAAAGTTTAGGCCATATTTTCACGTTTTGCACCCTTGTGAGGAAAACCACATTTGCCTCCGCGCGAGAGACTGTTAAAGACCATACCGAAACCTAATGCCAAAATGAGGACAAAGCCTTGGATATTGCAGCTCTTCGCGCCGCCAACCCCGAGCATTGGATGCGCGCCGCCGCTATTCGTGCACTTACGCTTGATGCGGTCGCAGCCGCCAATTCCGGTCATTCCGGCATGCCTATGGGCATGGCAGATGTCGCGACAGTTCTTTACGAGAAGCATTTAAAGTTTGATGCGAAAGCCCCAGACTGGCCCGATCGGGACAGGTTTATTCTGTCCGCCGGCCACGGCTCTATGCTGCTTTATTCCCTTTTGCACCTTACGGGCTATGAAGACATGACACTCGAGCAGGTGAAGAACTTCCGCCAATGGGGTGCGATCACAGCGGGTCACCCTGAATACGGTCACGCCAAAGGCGTTGAAACAACAACAGGCCCACTCGGCCAAGGCATTGCCAACGCGGTTGGCTTTGCACTCGCAGAAGAAATCCAGCGTGCGCGTTATGGACGCAAAGTGGTGGATCACCACACCTATGTTATCGCTGGTGACGGCTGCCTCATGGAAGGCATTAGCCAAGAAGCTATCACCCTTGCCGGACGCCAACGCCTCGGTAAGTTGATTGTCTTTTGGGACAACAACAACATCACAATCGATGGTACAGTTGAACTGTCAGACCGGACCAATCAGCCACAGCGCTTCAAGGCGGCTGGCTGGCATGTGATAGAAATCGACGGCCACGATCCAATCGCGATTGATGCTGCAATCACAAAGGCCAAGACCACGTCAAAGCCTTCTATGATTGCCTGCAAAACACATATCGCCTTGGGCCACGCGGCGCAGGATACATCAAAAGGCCACGGCGCTTTGACAGATGCGGCCCAGCTCGCCGAAGCCAAAGCTGGCTATGGCTGGGCTTGGGGTCCCTTCGAAGTCCCTGCAGAAATCAAGACACAGTGGGAAGCCATCGGCTCTCGCGGCGCACCCGAGCGAGCCGCATGGGAAGACCGCTTTGCAGGTCTTTCTGGCCGCAAACAAGACGACTTCACACGCGCTTTGGCTTTAGAGGCTCCCAAAAAACTTTCTGCCACAATCAAAGCCTTGAAAAAGCAAATCTCTGAGGGTGCGCCAAAAGTCGCGACACGCAAGAGTTCCGAAATGGTGCTCGAAGTGATCAACCCGATTATGCCTGAGACCGTCGGCGGCTCTGCCGACCTAACAGGATCAAACAACACCAAGACCGGTGATTTGGGCACGCATGATATCGACAATCGCAAAGGCCGTTACATCTACTACGGCATCCGCGAGCACGGCATGGCTGCCGCAATGAACGGTATGGTGCTGCATGGTGGCGTCCGCGCGTACGGTGGCACGTTCTTTACTTTCACAGACTATGCTCGCCCCTCAATGCGTCTAGCGTCATTAATGAAAATCCCGACAGTTTTCGTAATGACACACGACAGTATCGGCGTAGGCGAAGACGGCCCAACACACCAACCTGTCGAACATCTTGCCATCTGCCGCGCGACCCCTAACAGCTACACCTTCCGCCCCTGCGACACCGTAGAGACAGCTGAAGCTTGGGAAATCGCTTTGACGAGCAAAGACACTCCATCGGTGCTCGCCTTGACCCGTCAAGGCCTTCCGACTCTGCGCACAGAGCACAAACTTAAAAACCTAAGCGCTCAAGGCGCCTATGTTCTCGCAGAAGCGACTGAAAAACGCCAAGCCATCATTATGGCAACTGGCTCTGAAGTCTCAGTGGCTATGGAAGCCCGCGCACTTCTGGAGGCCGAAGGTATCGGGACACGCGTCGTCTCAATGCCCTGTTGGGAACTTTTTGAAGAGCAAGACGAAGCTTACCGACGCAAAGTGCTTCCCGCCGGCCCTGTTCGCGTGGCTGTCGAAGCCGGCGCACGCATGGGTTGGGACCGTTGGCTGACTGGTGAGCGCGGCAAAGCCACCAAGGCCGATTTTGTCGGGATGGACGGCTTCGGTGCCTCAGCCCCTGCTGAAGTACTCTATGAGAAGTTCGGGATCACCGCTAAGGCTGTTGCTGAGCGCGTGAAAGCCCTGCTCTAACCTCCTGAATTTAGTTCATAAATGACAAGGGCGGGATCATTCCCGCCCTTTTCCCTTTTTTCGGCTACTCTTTGCTTTCACCCTCGTCGTCCCAGCCCCAACCCCAAGTTGGCCCCCATTGGCTCTGATCTTCCTTCTTGGGTTTCGGCTTGGGCTTTGGCGGTGTTTCTGGCGTTCCACTTGCTGGTGAGACATTCGGTGTTCCACTGGCAGGCGGCAGGGTCGTCGTACCGCTCGCCAATGAAAGAGAGGCAGTATCGCTCGCATTTTTCGGTTTGGTTTCTGATGACATTCTATCCTCCATGAGACGACTCAACGTGAAGATATCTTAGCCAATTACGAGCCAAACCGCCTTGACACAACGCAATAGTCTAATGTGTTTAAAGCATCTTACCCTTAGCTTTTCAGGTTCTTGCGAAAGACAGCCTGCCAGAGCGGCGTCATAACCTTCAATCCAATCGGGATGAGTATAAGCCCCAATGTAAGCCCCAGAATCCCATCAATAGCTGCCGTAAAAAGCCATTTCAGAGCATCGACTGGTCCGCCAATAGCTGAGGCAAGCGCGCTGGCTAAGCCTTTAATGGCCTCATAAGGGCCATGCACTCCAAGCTCATGCAGCGCATGCACAATGATTGAGCCCCCAACCCAGAGCATCGCAGCTGTCCCAACTATAGTGAGCAACCAAAGAAACTTTGGCATCACCTTAACGATCCCCTCGCCTAAACGGCGTGTGAAACTGAAACGGCCACGATTTGCCATGAAAAGCCCGACATCGTCTGCTTTGACGATCAAGGCGACCGAGCCATAAACTGCTACCGTAATCATCACCGCCACTGCTGCCAGCGTAAAGGCCTCCATCCAAAAGGTGCTACTGGGAATCGCGGTTAAAGCTATTGTCATAATTTCGGCAGAGAGAATGAAATCCGTCTTGATCGCCCCTTTTGCCCGCTCTTCTTCAAGATGTGCAGGGTCATCATAGCTTTCTTCAGCATCCGAATGATGATGCTCGACCAGCCCAAAACTGTGAGCAATTTTCTCCGCGCCCTCAAAACAAAGATATGCGCCGCCGATCATCAGGAGTGGAGGAATAGCCCAAGGCGCAAAATTGCTAAGCGCCAAACCTGCGGGCAACAGGAAGACTAGCTTGTTGATCATTGAGCCGCGCGCGATGCGCCAGATAATGGGCAGCTCCCGATCTGCGGAGAAGCCATGAACATACTTTGGCGTGACGGCAGCATCGTCGATCACTGCACCGGCAGCCTTTGCGCCTGCTTTCGTGGCTTGTGCCATCACGTCGTCAACGGACGCAGCCGCCACTTTCGCAATCGCAGCGACATCATCCAGCAAAGCTAACAAACCACTCATAAACCGTCCCTCATTTTTCGTGCCAATCTGACTACAAACGGACGTTAGCGCAATCATCGAGGCAGGCGAACCCCATCAACGAAGGTTTATCGCTAACAATCTGAATTTTCCTCGGCACTCCCCTTTCCGCTTGGCTCCGGCCCAGCTAAGACCAGCTCAAATAGTCGCGCAAGGAGAGACAACATGACCATTACGGTAGGCATCAACGGGTTTGGCCGCATCGGCCGCTGCACGCTTTCACATATTGCCGCTTCAGGCCGCGACGACGTTCGCGTTGTTAAGGTCAACGCAACAGGCCCGCTTGAAACAGCTGCGCATCTGATCAAGTACGACAGTGTACATGGGCGCTTTCCCAATAACGTGAAAATCGGCGATGGCATGATGGATCTCGGCGCCGGCGAGATGCAGATGTTCTCAACATACAACATGGACGAGCTAGACTGGTCGGGTGTGGATGTTGTTATGGAATGTACAGGCAACTTCAATGATGGCGAAAAAGCCAAAGCGCACCTCGCGCGCGGCGCCAAGAAGGTTCTGCTCTCAGCTCCTGGAAAGAACGTAGATCGTACAATTGTCTATGGCGTGAACAACGAGGCGCTCGAAGCGTCTCATACCATGGTTTCAAACGGCTCATGCACAACCAATTGTCTTGCGCCAGTGGCCAAAGTCTTGAACGACGCTGTAGGCATCGAGAGCGGTATTATGACGACGATCCATGCCTATACGGGCGATCAGCCCACACTCGACCGGCGTCACAAAGACCTTTATCGTGCCCGCGCAGCAGCCATGAGCATGATCCCGACATCAACAGGCGCTGCAAAAGCACTCGGCGAAGTCCTTCCAGAACTTGCTGGCAAACTTGATGGTTCGGCCATTCGCGTCCCAACGCCCAATGTCAGCGCTGTTGACTTGACCTTTACTGCGAGCAAAGACGTAACCGTTGCCGACATAAACGAAATTGTACGCGCAGCAGCGGAAGGCCCGATGAAAGGCGTCCTCGGCTATGAAGAGGCGCCGCTGGTTTCTACAGATTTCAACCACACCGAAGAAAGCTCAATCTTCGCCCCCGCGCAGACAAAAGTGGTCGGCGGCCGCCTTGTTCGCGTTTTGGCGTGGTATGATAATGAATGGGGTTTCAGCTGCCGTATGGCAGATGTTGCGGCGATGATGGGCCGCCTCTAAGCCAAGCGAGTATTCTTGCGAAAGGCGCTTTCATGAGTCATAGCTCATGAGAGCGCTTTTTTAATTGGTACGAGGGAGACAGAATGAACACACAAATCTCAATCGGTTTGGCGCTGGTGATTATCTCGCTGCTGTGTCTCGATATGTTCTTCTTCAACTGGGACGGCACTATTTTTCTGATGCGAAAAATGGCAGACCTCATAGAATGGTTGGCCTTCTGGCGCTAACCCGCTCAGGCCTTACCCATACGGGACAACACCCGTTCCCGCACCAACGGCGGAACAAATTTTGAAATGTCACCATCGAGCCGTGCAATCTCTTTTACAAGTTTTGACGCAATCGCCTGATGACGGGCCTCAGCCATCAGAAACACTGTTTCAACAGAATCGTCCAAAGAACGGTTCATACCCACCATCTGATATTCGTATTCAAAGTCGGCGACAGCACGCAACCCACGTACGATGATTTGGGCACCGACGTCTTTCGCGCAATCAATCAACAGGTTTTCAAACGGGTGGACGACTATCTCTGTCCCCGTCTTGCGTGACAGCTCCGCGCATTCCGCTTCGATCATCTCGACACGCTCTTCAAGAGAAAACAGCGGTCCTTTGTCCCGATTGATCGCAACACCAATTACAAGACGGTCAACGAGTGCCGCCCCACGTTTGATAATATCGAGATGCCCCAAAGTAACTGGGTCAAAAGTTCCAGGATATAGACCGATGCGCATAGGGAGCCTCTTGCTATTGGCTGCGTAACATTATTTCGCTGCAATGCAGTATTGGCACACAAATTGCAAGACTGACATGAAAGCGGCTGGGCTCAATGCCCCATAATCATGCCCTGAAGCGCCTCTTTTTCCATGGAAAGCTCCTCCAGCCGCGCCTTGACCGCATCACCGATTGTAATGATACCAATCAGAACGCCTTCTTCTGTGACGGGCATATGGCGGAACCGACCATTGGTCATTTTTTGCAAAACAGAGTCGGTGGTCTCTTCTTTGCTGCAGCACACTGGATTGCGCGTCATCAGGTCACCAACAGTCTCCTCCAGACAGACAGCCCCCCTCAAAGCAAGGCTGCGTACAATATCCCGCTCCGAAAGGATTCCTTCCACTTTCTGACCGTCATCCGAGACAATCAGGCCGCCAATTCGACGCTCGGCGAGCACATGCGCTGCTTCAGATATCAACGTACCAGCCGAAATTGTAATCACAGGGCCATCACCCTTTGATTTGAGGATCTGTTGCACGAGCATGGGCAGTCTCCTTTTTTTCTCAGGTTGCGATGCGAATCGCTATTCTGTCAAGCCAGCGCTTCGAGGCGAACCAACTCGCGCCTGATGCCCTCGCTCAGACTCTCAGCAAAACGCGACAGCCGTGCCACGCGGCGATCATCTTCGTGGCGGATAAGATAAAAGCTCCGCTTCAGACTAAAAACATCGGGCAGAATTTTGCGTAAATTGGGCGCGGCGGGCAGCGCGAAATCATGCACCACTCCCACTCCACCTCCTTGGCGCATGGCGTTGAGCTGAACAGAGGCCGAATTTGAGGCCAAGCGCACACGCTCAAAAGGCGTACCGCTCAAGTAATCGAGCTCCTTGTCAAAAATCATATCGGGAATGTAGCCAATAAAGCTATGGTGGCTCAGATCTGCCATAGACGAGATTGGCGAATGCTTTGCCAAATAGTCCTCCGCTGCCGCCAGATGCAGGCGATAGTCCGCCAACTTTTGAACCAGAAGCCGTCCTGCCTCTGGGCGGCTAACAGTGATCGCCATGTCTGCTTCGCGCTTGGACAAATTAAAGATGCGCGGCAAAGCCACAATCTGGATATCTAGGTCAGGGTTCTCTGCCGTGATCGCGGCACAAACCTGCGGCAAAAGAAAATTAGCACAGCCATCAGGCGCACCGAGACGAATTTGCCCCGAGAGCTCGCGGCCCTGCCCGCCCAAGTCTTCGCGTGCATCCAACATGGTTTGCTCAAGTCGTACAGCGTGTGACAATAGTTTTTGACCTTGCGCCGTGAGCCGATATCCTTGCGGGGACTTTACAAATAAGACCTCATCCAACGCCTCTTCCAGACGTGCCACCCTCCGACCAATGGTCGCAGGATCGGCCTTCAACAGTGACGCTGCTGCCGACAGGGTCTCAGCCCGCGCCACAGCAAGAAAACTGCGCATATCATCCCAATTTGGCGTCATCTCACCCCCCATAATGCAAAAATGCAAAGCCTGCCGTGTGAACCTGCCCCTTTTACACGCAATACTGCAAGGCTAGAATAGGCCGGAAATCTGACTGGAGGATATGATGCAAGAACTTACACATTACATTGGCGGGGAACATGTAAAAGGCACGTCTGGCCGCTTTGCTGATGTTTTCAACCCAGCGACAGGCGAAGTGCAGGCGCGCGTTCCGCTCGCGTCTAAAGAAGAGATGGCAAAGGCCGTGGCCATCGCGGCCGCAGCCCAGCCCGCTTGGGCCGCAACCAACCCGCAGCGTCGCGCACGCGTGATGATGAAATATGTTGACCTGCTCAACCGCGATATGGACAAGCTCGCTGAAGCCCTGAGCCGCGAACACGGCAAAACGTTGCCTGATGCGGCTGGCGATGTACAACGTGGCCTCGAAGTCATTGAATATTGCATCGGCGCACCACAGCTTCTCAAAGGCGAATACACAGACGGCGCGGGCCCAGGCATCGACATGTACTCGATGCGCCAAGCACTTGGCGTCACTGCGGGTATCACGCCATTCAACTTCCCAGCGATGATCCCGATGTGGATGTTTGGCCCTGCCCTCGCTTGCGGCAACGCGTTTATCCTTAAACCATCAGAGCGTGATCCTTCCGTGCCGCTCATGCTCGCTGAACTGATGGAAGAAGCAGGTCTACCCAAAGGCATCTTGCAAGTGGTGAACGGCGATAAAGAAGCCGTTGACGCAATCCTCTATGACGAAACGATCCAGTCTGTCGGTTTTGTCGGCTCAACGCCAATTGCCGAATACATCTATGGTACAGGTTGTGCACAGGGCAAACGCGTTCAGTGTTTTGGTGGCGCCAAAAACCACATGATCATCATGCCGGATGCCGATCTTGACCAAGCTGCGGACGCACTCATCGGAGCGGGCTATGGCGCTGCGGGTGAACGCTGCATGGCAATCTCTGTTGCGGTTCCTGTCGGTGAAGAAACCGCAGACAAGCTTATTGAGAAGCTTGTGCCCCGCATCGAAAAACTGAAAGTCGGGCCATATACGTCTGGCAATGACGTCGATTATGGTCCCGTTGTGACAGCGGCTGCAAAGCAGAACATTCTAGGGCTCGTGCAAACTGGCGTTGACCAAGGTGCAGAACTCGTCGTCGATGGTCGTGACTTCGCTCTACAAGGCTATGAAGACGGTTTCTTTGTCGGCCCACATCTTTTTGACCGCGTGTCGCCTGACATGGACATCTATAAGAAAGAAATCTTCGGACCCGTTCTTTGTACAGTGCGCGCAGGCTCCTACGAAGAGGCGCTCAAACTGGCAATGGACCACGAGTACGGTAACGGCACAGCAATTTTCACCCGCGATGGCGACTCTGCGCGCGACTTTGCCAACCGTATTAATGTTGGCATGATTGGGATCAACGTTCCTATCCCCGTTCCACTGGCTTACCACACATTTGGTGGCTGGAAAAAATCAGTCTTTGGTGATTTGAACCAACATGGTCCTGATGCTTTCAAGTTCTACACACGCACCAAAACAGTCACGTCGCGCTGGCCCTCAGGTATCAAAGACGGCGGTGAATTCAACTTTAAGCCTATGGACTAATATAAAAACTCCCGTGATGCTAGAAAGCGGCCCTGCTACACTGGGGCCGCTTTTTTTATGAGTTCACTTTGGACAGTAGCGCGTAATGCCAGTCACTTACGAAATACTTGATGCACCTGAAGCGGTCTTGGCCCGCTATACAGGGGTTGTGACCCTCAGCGAAATTACAACAATGTTTCGAAACTATATGAGGGACGACTGCTTTTCACTGTCCCGTCCTCACATTGCGGATATCCGTGATTTCGATAGTAAAAACGTCGGCTTTGCAGAGATTTACTCCCTCTTTTCAATGTATGGTCGCTGCTACAGCGAAACAGGCGAACGGATGAGAGTCGCGATTATTGCACCCAATGAAGTGGCTTTCGGCATGAGCCGAATATTCGAAAACCTAACCGAACAATCAGATTGGGCCAGCACAGCCATTTTCGAATCCCTAGACGATGCCAAATCGTGGGTTGAGGCCAACACATCTACCACGTCTTGAAATAAGTCTTTATTCCTGATGAACTTGGCATGCCATAGACCGTCCAAAAGGAACGTCACATGTCCCGCGCCGAGCCTGATTTCACCATTGGTATAGAAGAAGAGTACTTGCTCGTAGATCGCGAAAGCCTTGCTTTGGCACGCGCGCCAGACGCTATGATGCAAGCCTGCGCCGCCACACTTGAAGGGCAATTCAGCCCCGAGTTTTTAGAGTGTCAGATTGAAATTGGAACCAAAGTCTGTGCTGGCGTCAACGAGGCACGCGACGAGCTGAAGTATTTGCGGAGCACTGTCGCGCGTATTGCAGCAGAGCATGGCCTCGCCCCAATCGCCGCCTCGTGCCACCCATTTTCCGACTGGAGAGACCAGCATCACACCAAAAAAGATCGCTACAACGAACTTCATGACGATCTCGCGGGTGTGGTTCAGCGGTTGCTGATCTGTGGCTGCCATGTTCATGTTGGCATTCCCGAGAAAGCTATGCGGATTGATCTCGTTAACCAGCTTAAATATTTTTTGCCTCATTTGCTCGCCCTCAGCTGCTCTTCCCCGTTCTGGCAAGGGCGCGACACTGGGCTTAGCTGCTATCGCCTCTCGGTGTTTGACAATCTACCCCGCACGGGTCTGCCACCACGCATGGAAAGCTGGGGAGAATTTGAACGCTCGATTGAAGCCCTTGTGGATCTTGGGGTCATTGAAGACAGCTCCAAGTCTGGTGGGACTTACGCCCCTCCTCACGCTTTCCCACGATAGAAAGCCGTATTTGCGATGTGGCGCCTCGCATGGAAACTGCACTCACGCTCGCGGCGCTCAGCCAGTCGCTCACAAGAATGCTTTGGCGTTTGGCCATGAAAAACCAACGCTGGCGGATCTACGACAACTTTCTCATCGCCGAAAATCGTTGGCGGGCGCAGCGATACGGCGTCAGCGAGGGGCTGATTGACCTTGGTGCACGCGAGATCGTGCCCTTTCCAAAGCTCATCGACGAGCTGGTAACTTTGGTAGAGGAAGACGCGGAAGCGCTGGGGTGCGAACAAGAAGTTAAACGCGCAAAAGAGATCGCGAGAAAAGGCAATGCTGCAGATCAGCAACGTCGTATTTGCAGCATTGCGCGCAGTTCTGGAGCTGACCATGACACCGCGCTTGGTGCAGTCGTAAACCATCTGATAGAAGAGTTTCACGCAGACCTATGAACCCGCTCAAGGAGCCAAATCATGTTCACACGCCGCAATTTGCTGAAAACAGCCCTTGTGCTGCCCGCACTATCTTTCCTACGCCCAAGCGCCGCAGAGGCAGCTGAGCACAAAGTGCGTATGCAGTCTATGCGCTTCTCCCCCGTCACGCTGACCATCAAAGCCGGAGATAGCGTCGTTTTCGAAAATCGCGGACCGATGGAACACACCGCAACCGCTAAGGACAAAAGCTGGGACACTGGTAACCTACGCAAAGGGAAATCAGCTACCATCACGTTCCCAAATAAGGGTACGCACAAATATGACTGCCGTTGGCACAGCGCAATGCAAGGCACAATCATTGTCGAATAGTTGGCTTGAAGCCCTGCAAAACTCCTGTAAGGTTTATGAATTAAACAAACGTTCAATTCGCACGCACAGCTGAACTAAGGGAGGAGACCGTCATGGACTTTGCATTGAGTGAAGAGCAAACGCTGATCTTTGATATGGCTAAGAGCTTTGGCGCAGAGCATATCGCCCCCTTTGCAATGGCCTGGGAAAAAGCCGGTACGATCCCCAAAGACCTATGGCCAAAGCTCGCGGAGCTTGGCTTTGGCGGCTTATATGTCAGCGAAGATAGCGGCGGATCTGGCTTGTCACGCCTTGATGCGACGCTAGTTTTTGAAGCTCTTGCAATGGCTTGCCCTGCCGTCGGCTCCTTCCTGTCAATCCACAATATGTGTGGCGGCATGATTGACAAATTCGGCTCGGAAGAAACCAAGGCCAAGTGGCTGCCTGATCTGTGCAGCATGGAAAAGGTCTTCTCCTATTGCCTCACAGAACCGGGTTCTGGCTCGGATGCGGCGGCGCTCAAGACCCGCGCGGAAAAGACAAACGAGGGCTATAAATTAAACGGGACAAAGGCGTTTATCTCTGGTGGCGGCTATTCGGACGCCTATGTCACGATGGTTCGCACGGGCGAAGACGGCCCCAAGGGTATTTCGACAGTCGTGGTCGAAGACGGCGCAACAGGCCTCAGCTTTGGTGCGCTTGAAGACAAAATGGGCTGGCGTGCGCAACCCACGGCACAAGTGCAATTTGATGACTGCACTGTACCGCACGACAATCTCATTGGTGAAGAAGGCAGCGGCTTTGCCTATGCGATGGCCGGTTTGGATGGCGGGCGCCTCAATATTGCAGCCTCGGCTCTTGGTGGCGCACAAAACGCTCTCGACCTAACGATGCAATACATGAAAGAGCGCAAAGCCTTCGGAAAATCCATCAACCAATTTCAAGCTCTGCAATTCCGTTTGGCTGAATTTGAAACCCAGCTGCAATCATCACGCATTTTCCTGCGTCAAGCAGCATGGAAGCTCGACAGTGGCGCACATGACGCAACAAAGTTTTGCGCCATGGCGAAGCTCATGGTGACGGACGTTGCCTTTGATGTGGCCAACGGGTGCTTGCAGCTTCACGGTGGCTATGGCTACCTTGCAGACTACGGGATTGAAAAGATCGTTCGAGATTTGCGCGTCCACCAAATCCTTGAAGGAACCAACGAAATCATGCGCTTGATCATCTCTCGGCAGATGATTTCCGACGCATCATGAGCGACATTTCCATCAGGATCGAAGGTGTCGCTGGACGCATCACCCTAACGCGCCCAAAGGCGCTGAATGCTGTTACATATCAGATGGTTAAGGTCATTCACGCAGCTCTTGAAGTGTGGCGCGACGATCCATCAGTCAAACTTGTCATCATTGATGCGGAGGGCGAAAAGGCATTCTCGGCAGGCGGTGACATTGCAAAGCTCTACGAGACCGGTCGAAGCGGCGATTTCAGTTTTGGGCAAACCTTCTGGCGAGACGAATATCGCATGAACGCTGCGCTTCATGACTACCCCAAGCCTGTCATTTCCTTCCTGCAAGGCTTCACAATGGGTGGCGGTATGGGCGTGGGATGTCATGGGTCGCATCGTATCGTCGGCGAAAGCTCACAAGTCGCTATGCCCGAATGTGGAATTGGACTTGTGCCTGATGTGGGCGGCTCAATGATCCTTGCAAATGCCCCAGGCGCAAGCGGCGCCTACCTCGGTTTAACAGGCGCTCGAATGGGAGCTACAGACGCTATTTATGCAGGCTTTGCAGATACTTACATTCCTGAAAAGCAATGGTCAGAGTTAATTTCAGCGCTCGAAAACGGGGCTGACATTACTGTTCTCGATACTGCCGCGATCTCTGCATCGCGGGGCGACCTCGAACGAAATCAAGGCGAAATCAGCCATATCTTTGAAGGTAGGACTCTGCCTGAAACCATCACCACCCTTTCGGCAAGCGACACTGACTTTGGCGCGGCAACCCTTAAAGCCGTCCTGCGCGGCTCGCCCTTGTCTATGGCCGCGACGCTTTTAATGATGGCTGCGCTCAAAGGAAATCACAACATCCGCGAGGCCCTTGTGCTGGAATATCGGTTCACCGCGCGAGCGATGGAGCATGGTGATTTTCTCGAAGGCATTCGCGCTGCAATCATCGACAAAGACCGCACCCCGCACTGGAAATATGCGGCAGACACTATTGACCAGAGCGTAGCGGAAGCCATGTTGGCGCCGCTCGGCGCGCTGGAGCTTACATTCCCTTAAGGAGAAAGCATCATGAAAATTGGATTTATCGGACTTGGTAACATGGGCGCGCCGATGGCAGCCAATCTGGCAAAGGCAGGACACGACCTCACTGGATTTGACATGGCCAATATCGTTGTGAATGGCGTGAATCTTGCTTCTAGCGCGGCTGAAGCGGCCAAAGAGCAGGACGTGGTGATTACGATGCTGCCAAATGGAGCAATACTGCGATCTGTGGCCGCTGATGTACTCCCTGCCATGAAAAAAGGCGCAGTGCTGGTAGACTGCTCGACTGTAGACGTCGACAGTGCCCGAGCGGTTGCGGCTGATGCTGAAGCTGCTGGCTTGCTCTTTGTCGACGCCCCCGTTTCAGGAGGCGTTGGCGGTGCCACTGCTGGCACCCTTACTTTTATGGCTGGCGGGACACAGGAAGGCTTTGCAAAAACAGCGCTGCTATTTGACATTATGGGGCAGAAAGCCGTGCACTGCGGTGACGCGGGCGCAGGCCAAGCAGCCAAAATTTGCAACAACATGATCCTCGGCGTCACTATGATTGCAACCTGTGAGGCCTTTGCTTTGGCGGATAAGCTCGGGCTAGATCGACAGAAAATGTTCGATGTGGTCAGCACCTCTTCTGGCTACTCTTGGACGATGAATGCTTACTGCCCCGCGCCAGGCGTCGGACCACAAAGTCCTGCTGACAATGGGTATAAACCCGGGTTTGCGGCGGAGTTGATGTTGAAGGATTTGAGGTTGTCTCAGCAGGCGGCGGAGTCGGCGGATGCGGACACGCCTATGGGACAGGCTGCAATGGCACTTTATGAGAAATTTGTTGAGCAAGAAGAAGGGCTTGGCATGGACTTCTCGGCGATGCTGCCACGATTTGAGGGGCGCGGACGGGGCTAAACGCGCCAAAACGCTCTGCCCCCGCCGCAGAACGCCTGGGTTAACGCACCGCACGCAGTGACGCGGTCAATCTGGGCTTTGGCTTTTCGCAGATGCGGGCTAGTGTTGTGAAAACGTCAAATCAAGCACCTGTTATGAGTACCCCAAAGCACAACGCCGCCATCTGGTATGCCAGTGATGGCTATGACCCTGACAACAAGGGCATAAATGGGCGACGTGTCGCGGGAGCCTCTTTCCTGAAGGGCTTTGCCGCGCACGGGCGCGTCGAGGAGTTTGTAAGCCTGAGCGAAAACCAGCGCGGCGCCAAAGCCTTTGAGGCTCAAATGCGCGCTCTGGGGGTCAGCCAGCCAATTCGCGGGGCTTCCTTTTTTAACGCCCGCAAAATTGCACCTGTTGATGTACTTTACTACCCCGCTCCCAACTACGCGAGTGAGCTCTGGCGGCGGCAAAGCCTTGGAAGCACAGCTTATTCCATCTGCGGAATCACACATACAACCGCAACAACTGCTGTCATGCAGGGGGCTGTTGACCTCAGACTTGCACCGCAAATGCCTTTGGATGCGGTGATCTGCACCTCAAAAGCCGTTCTGGCAAGCCAAGAGGCACAGCAAGACATGGTTGATGAGTATTTGCGCACCCGCTTTGGCAATACGCCTCCACGCCCAGTCATGCCTGTCATCCCTCTGGGGATAACGCCCAAAGATTATTCCCATGATCCAGAGGTGCGCACACGGCTCCGAAATCGCATGAGCTTAGGTAAAAAAGATATTGTTATATCTACACTTTCCCGTCTCACTCCTTTTGGAAAATTTGATCCGTTTCCGCTCTTTATGGCCATGGAAGACGCCAGTCAAAAATTGCCCAAAGGATTGAAGCTGCATTTTGTGGCCTGCGGGATTTACACGGATGCATACTCGCGCAAAATCTTTGAGGATGGCGCCGCAAAGCTCATGCCGAATGTGAGCTTCACACACTTAGACGGAGCCAGCGCCGAGGCCCGCATCGAGGCGCTTTCAGGCGCGGATATATTCACCTTTCCTATTGATAATATTCAAGAAACATTCGACCTTGCTCCGCTTGAGGCGATGGCAGCGGGGCTGCCTCAAATCACAACAGACTGGGACGGGATGCGAGACACGGTGAGTGAGGATGTCGGCATCCGTGTGCCGACCCGAAGTCTACCTTTAGGGCACGGGGCGATTGATGCTTGGGGGTATCTCACAAATAGGCTCTCCTATGCGCAATATAGCAACAATATCAGTGCAATGACCGAAGTCGACCTGCCCGCCTTGACCGAGGCGATTGTTACGCTGGCTTCTGATCCGATTAAGCGAAAAGCAATGGGCGCGGCAGGATTGAAACGTGTGAAAGAACAGTTTTCTTGGAAGGCGATTATTCTACAATATCAAGACTTTTGGGGCGAACTCTCATCTATAAGAGCCCATGCTGAAACGGGTGTGACCACCCCACATTTACACCCAAATCCAACGGCTCGTTCGCCAATGAGGCTGTTTCAAAGCTATCCGAGTGCTCTTTTGCCCAAGGGCATCGCGGCTTGCGTGGCCACGGGCCGCACACCAGAGCTTGAAGAGATGTTTTCGCTTCGCCAATACGACAGGCTGAAGCAACCCTTGAAAAGCCAACCACTTTACGGCGCGTTCTTGACTGTATCACAGAGGCAGGAGCGCGCGGGGCTGTGGCGACAGACGTCGCCAAGACCCTTTCGTTCAACCCTATGACAGTCGAGCGCTGCTATGCTTGGTTACTGAAGTATGGATACATCGCACGAGTGGGTTAACGCTGCGAATAGGTGTCTGATTCTAGGGGGGTGATATGCGTACACAACCCGTGCACAATGCGTGCACCGGCGAAACGAGATGTTTGTTAAGAAAAAATTAGGTAATACAGCGAGCGCTCCAGTCAGAAAGACTTGTGAATATGCCGCAATCTTCGCTCTTCCCGCGCAGATGCTTTCGGCTTACATTTACCGTTAGTAGAATATTAACTATGGAGGTCAATATGATCAAAAATGTCGGCGGCATCGACCGCATCCTGCGCATCGTTATTGGTGCGGCACTGATTTTGGGCTTTTTTCTCAACTCAGCCAATGGCTACAACTGGCTCTATTTGATCGGGATCATCCCGCTCGCGACAGGCTTGATGAGCACTTGCCCGCTTTATAAAATCTTCGGGTTCAACACCTGCCCGATGAAAAAGTAAGAAAAAGGGGCGGCTCGCAGGCCGCCCTTTTTCATTCCGCCGCAGTGCGTTTTGGATTGAGCATATCTTTTAGGTAGTGCCCCGTGTGACTGCGCGGCTCGCGTGCAACGTCTTCGGGCGTTCCGACGGCGACGATCTCGCCACCGCCATCGCCGCCTTCAGGGCCAATGTCGATGATCCAGTCTGCTGTTTTGACCACATCCAGGTTGTGCTCGATCACGATCACAGTGTTGCCGCCCTCCACCAGCTCTTGCAGCACCTCAAGAAGCTTGCGCACATCTTCAAAATGCAGGCCTGTTGTCGGCTCATCCAAGATATAGAGCGTGCGGCCCGTGGAGCGCTTGGCGAGCTCCTTGGAGAGCTTGACACGCTGCGCCTCCCCGCCTGAGAGCGTTGTGGCCTGCTGGCCGACCTTGATATAGCCAAGGCCCACGCGCATGAGGGCGTCCATTTTCTCGCGGATCGACGGCACGGCTTTGAAGAACTCCTGCGCCTCTTCGACATTCATATCGAGGACATCGGCGATCGACTTGCCTTTGAATTTCACCTCAAGCGTCTCGCGGTTGTAGCGCGCGCCTTTGCAGGTTTCGCATTCGACATAGACGTCTGGCAGGAAGTGCATCTCGATCTTGATGACACCGTCGCCTTGGCAGGCCTCACAGCGGCCACCTTTGACGTTGAAGCTGAAGCGCCCCGGCTTGTAGCCACGGGTTTTGGCTTCGGGGAGACCTGCGAACCAGTCACGGATGGGCGTGAAGGCGCCCGTGTAGGTAGCTGGGTTTGAGCGCGGCGTGTGGCCGATGGGGCGCTGGTCGATGTCGATGACCT